>CAZJUW010000103.1:0-4022 GCA_964549325.1 uncultured Muribaculaceae bacterium | reverse complement strand
ACCTAGCGAACGAGGTTATCGTTATTATGTTGACAACTTGATGGAGTTGAAGAAGATGAATGCAGAGGATATGCTAAAACTACAGATCATCTTTCGTAATCAACAACTTCCTCTTACTGATTGTATTGCGAAGAGTCTACAGTTGATTTCAGATATGACATCTTATACGACGGTCGTTTTAGGGAGTTCTTCGCATGACAATCTTCTAAAGCAGATCGAGGTGGTTCCATTAGACCAGGAGACGATGATCATTATTATTGTAACAGATAAAGGTCACGTTCAAAACAGAACCATTCGCCTAGAAGACGTCTCCCTAGACGAAGTCAAAAAGACGGTATCCTTAATCAACAACTTGATTGTAGGAACACCGATTGACGAGGTAAGTACAAAACTGGAATATGAGATCAAGCCGATCATCGGAAAGTACGTGAAACAACATGAACAGTTATACAATACGTTCTATCAAGTGTTTACAGATTTTCAAGAGCAGAATATTAACGTTTTAGGCAAGAACAACATCTTAAAACAACCAGAATTTGGTACGAACGTAGAACGAGTCAAGGAAATCTTCGAGAAATTAGAAGATACCTCGATTCTAAGAGGCATTGAGGCGGATGATGACAACAATATTCAAGTCTATATTGGGAAGGAAAACCAGCTTGACAATGATATGACGGTCATCAAGACACGCTTCAAGACGGAAAATGATGAAGGTACCATTGCCATCATCGGACCGAAACGAATGGAGTATGATCGTGTCCTTGCCTTGTTAGAGTACATGAAAGAAAATATTGAGAGGTGACGAAAGTGAACGAAACAAAGAAACAGGCAACGCCACAGCCTACTAAGTCAGAACATAAAAACCATACGCATAATAATCAGAAACTAAAAGAACTACAGGAAGCACTTACGGCAAGTGAGGCTCAAGTCAAAGCGTTAGAAGAGAAGGTAAAGTATAGCCAAGCAGAGCTGATCAACTATCGAAAACGGAAAGACGAAGAGACAGGCAACCTATTGAAGTTTGCAAGTCAGGATCTCATCTTAGACATCTTACCTGTGTTAGATAACTTCGAGCGCGCTATTCGCTTAGATGATAATAACTTATCCGATGAGTTATCGAAGTTCTTGGAAGGGTTTAAGATGATCTATGCTTCCTTGACGGAGACATTAAAGAAGTATGGGGTAACACAGATCGAGGCGTTAGGAAAGCCATTCGATCCTATGCTTCATCAAGCTTTGATGGTAGATAGTGACGAGGCCAAAGAGGATGGAATCGTCCTAGATGTCTTATTAAAGGGATATCAATTATTCGGGAAAGTCATAAGACCCAGTACCGTGAAAATCAATCAAATAGAAAAGAAAGGTGATAAAAATGAGTAAAATTATTGGTATTGATTTAGGAACGACAAACAGCTGTGTATCAGTATTAGAAGCAGGGGAGCCAAAGGTAATCCCAAATCCAGAAGGGGGAAGAACGACGCCATCCGTCGTTGCCTTCAAAAATGGAGAACGGATTGTTGGTGATGCTGCAAAACGTCAAGCGATTACAAACATCAACACGATTTCTTCTATTAAAAGAAAAATGGGGACCAAAGATCGCGTAAAAGCGGAAGGAAAAGAGTACTCACCAGAAGAGATTTCAGCAATGATCTTAAGTTACATGAAGGATTATGCCGAAAGTTATCTAGGTGAAAAGGTAACGAAGGCCGTCATTACGGTTCCGGCATACTTCAATGACGCACAACGTCAAGCGACGAAGAACGCTGGTAAGATTGCCGGATTGGAAGTAGAACGTATCATCAACGAACCAACGGCTGCAGCGCTTGCTTATGGCCTTGATAAACAAGATAAAGCACAGACGATCTTAGTGTATGACTTAGGTGGTGGAACATTCGATGTTTCAATCCTAGAACTAGGCGACGGTGTTTTCGAAGTGAAATCGACTGCTGGTAACAACAAGTTAGGTGGCGATGATTTCGATGAACGGATCATTGAATGGTTAACAGATAACTTCAAGAAGGAAAACGGCATCGATCTTACGACGGATAAGATGGCAATGCAGAGACTGAAGGAAGTCGCTGAGAAAGCCAAGAAAGATCTTTCCGGTATGACTTCTACACAGATTTCAGCACCGTTCATCTCTCAGGGTGAAAATGGCCCACTTCATTTAGATGTTACATTAACGCGGGCAAAGTTTGAAGATTTGATTCGCGACTTAGTAGATTCTACATTAGAACCAGTCAGGAAAGCATTGAAAGATGCTGGCATGAAGAAAGAAGATATCGATAAAGTGATCTTCGTCGGTGGTTCGACTCGTATTCCAATGGTTTATGATCTTGTCAAGAAAGAATTAGGCAAGGAACCATCCAAAGAAGTGAACCCAGATGAAGTTGTTTCGATGGGAGCTGCGATTCAAGGTGGTGTCTTGACTGGTGACGTCAACGATGTCGTCTTATTAGATGTCACACCACTATCACTGGGTATTGAAACTTTAGGTGGTGTCATGACTCCGTTAATTCCTCGTAATACGACAATCCCAACTTCTAAGAGTCAAGTGTTTTCAACGGCTGCTGATAACCAACCAGCGGTAGATATTCACGTTCTACAGGGGGAAAGAAGCATGGCAAGCGACAACAAGACGCTTGGTCACTTCCAATTAACGGGAATTCCGGCTGCGCCTCGTGGCGTTCCACAGATCGAGGTTAAGTTTGATATCGATGCCAACGGGATCGTCAACGTTACAGCAAAGGACTTAGGAACGAATAAAGAACAGTCCATCACGATCACTTCCAATACGACTTTAACTGATGAAGAAGTTGATCGCATGATGAAAGAAGCTGAGGCTCATAAAGAAGAAGATAAAAAGCGGAAAGAAGAAGCGGATCTTAAAAACGATGCTGAACAACTTGTCTTCCAGACAGAAAACAGCTTAAAAGAACTTGGAGACAAAGTTACAGATAAAGAAAAAGAAGAGATCGAAGGTCTTGTAAAAGAAGTGAAAGAAGCTTTAGAGAAAAACGACTTAGAAGAGATCAAGACGAAGAAAGAAGCACTTCAAGAAAAAGCGATGGCACTTGCGACAAGAGTCTACCAGGAAGCAGCCAAGCAGGCACAGGAAGCGCAAGCAGAAGAAGAAAGTAGCACAGATAAAACTGATAAGAAGGGCAAGAAAGATAAGAAAGTAAAAGACGCTGATTACGAAGAAAAGTAGGTGCTCTTAAGAGTTCTAGTACGATCTAGAACTCTCTTCGATTTTTGATAAGAGAGGAATGCATATGAATAAGAGAGATTATTATGAAGTATTAGGTGTCTCGAAAAGCGCTTCCCAAGATGAAATCAAGAGTGCTTATCGTAAATTGGCGAAGCAGTACCATCCCGATTTGAACAAAGAGGCCGATGCTGCGGAAAAGTTCAAAGAAGTGCAGGAAGCTTACGCTGTTTTATCTGATGAGGGCAAGCGTAGACAATATGATCAATTTGGTCACGCTGCTTTTGATCAGAATGGTGGGCAAGGTTTTGGTGAAGGTTTCCAAGGTGGATTTGAAGATTTCGACCTTGGTGACATCTTTGATAACATCTTCGGCGGTGGCTTCGGCTTTGGTGGAGCCTCTAGTAATCGTGGTAGAACGCGGTCTAGCAAGGGAAATGATGCGATCTTGCGCATGCGTCTATCCTTTGAGGAAGCCGTCTTTGGTTGTGAGAAGAACGTCGATATTGACGTAATGGACGAATGTGATGAATGTCATGGCAAAGGTGGTTTCAATGAAACAACTTGTGATAGATGTCATGGGTCTGGTACGATCACTTCCGAACAACACACGATTTTAGGATCCTTCTTAAGTAAGACCACGTGTCCTGAGTGTGGTGGGAAAGGAAAGGTCTTTGCGAAGAGTTGTAGTAAATGTCGTGGCACTGGTAGAATGAAGAACCACAAAAATCTCACCGTAACGATCCCTTCAGGAATTGACGAAGGTGACCGTCTTCGCCTGGCAGGAAAGGGACAAGCTGGTCGGAATGGTGGA
>CAZJUW010000102.1:0-4044 GCA_964549325.1 uncultured Muribaculaceae bacterium | reverse complement strand
ACTTCACCTGCATTGGTAAAGAGTTCAATTTCATTCACTTCATCCGCAATGTCGATCGTCTCTTTCTTTAATAGTTCAACCATCGTCGTCGTAGAGATTTGATAACGAAGGATCCGTTCATGATCGGCATACTCTGTTTTAGATAGATACTTACTATTTTTGACGAGTTGATTGATGGATTTTATATCAAGTAATTCCGAATAGAAATAAGGGTTTTCTTCAGCCAATTCCCATGTATCTTTCTTCTCTAAGATCGTTCCATTGTTATTGTAAAAAGTACGTACGAAAGCCCCTAGTGTCATCGTAAACTTTTCTTTCTCACCATGACGATCCCCTTCATAAGTAATTGTAGTACCATCTTGTTCTAAGGTGTAAACATAGTGATAGTTTTCTTCCGTGATGGAAGAAATAGAGTAACTACGATCGTCTTCCACTTGTTCAGTTCCTTGGTTATTCCGAAGCGCTAAAATTAACACGGCGAAAAAGATACCATAGACGACAAAGAAAATAATTCCTTTCGTCCGATCATCTAACATACTCTCGCGTGGTGTCTTGTCTTTCTTTCCAAAATTCATATTGTCACCCTAGTAATACCTTTCCTAATAACGTTTCTTTTTTCACGCCATGAAAATAATCGCGAACAGACATCTTTTTCTTACCTTCTAATTGAAGCTCAAAGACGTTCAAGAGCCCATTTCCTGTAAGAACGCTGAAATGATCATCAGCTACTGATACGATTTCTCCACACTTACCGCTTTTCTTTTTTTCTTCGTAGGTAGAGGCGAACAGTTTCACCATTTTACCGTCAAGGATTGCATAAGCCCCTGGAACAGGGTTTAAGCCACGCACTTGATTGAAGACTGTGCGGGCGTCTTTCGTAAAGTCAATTTTTTCCTCTTCTCTTTTGATGTTGGAACCAAAGGTGACTTCCTCTTCCACTTGACGTTTCTTCTCATAGTTTTGTTCAAAAATCTTAGGAAGTGTTTCTAGAAGGAGATCGCGTCCCAAAAGGCGAAGGCGATCATGTAGCGTTCCATAGGTATCTTCATCCGTAATTTGCGTTACGACTTGACTGATGATATCTCCTGCATCCATTTTATCGACCATTTCCATGATCGTAATTCCTGTCTCACGGTAACCATCGATAATCGATCTCTGGATCGGTGCTCCCCCTCGTAGTTTGGGAAGCAAAGACGCATGGACGTTGATACAACCCAGAACTGGGAATTCTATGACTTCCTTCGGAATCATCTGGCCATACGCACAAGTGATGATCAGATCGGGTTGCCAATCTAACACCGTTTGATAATCCAGGCTGATCTTTCGTGGCTGAAAGACAGGAATTTCGTGTTGTAAAGCAAGTATCTTGATCGGCGATGGTGACAAGACATGTTTTCTTCCCACTTCTTTATCTGGCTGAGAAACGACCCCCACCACTTGATACTGTTTGATTAGACTTTCCAAAATTGGGACACTGAAGTCTGGCGTTCCCATAAAGACGATTCTTGGACTCTTCATCCTGTCACCTTCCTCCTAATGCTTGAATGATACTGATGAGGGTAATTCCCAAAGCGATCGCAAGAAGGCCAAACAAAGCGATGATATCCGCATATCCATGATGATTCTCCACATGGTTTGGTTCTAACTTTTTTTCATTTCGCTTCAACTTGACCACCTACCCTTTTATGGCTCCATTATAACATGCACATCTTTTCTTTTAAAGATGATTTGGTTCAAAATCAAAGTCGACAGTCACTTGGGAGATGGTCCGATAATGCTCATCTAACCGTTTTAAAGTCGGATACAAGGCATCTTCGCTTTTGTATTTTAGAATGATTCCAAACCGATAGATCCCATTGACCCGAAAGACACTACAAGTAGATGGTCCTAGTAAAATCGTATTCGGAAGGTTTCGTTTGAGAAACTCTGCTACTTGGTTGGCAGTCTTCCCTGCTAGACTATAATCTTTACTCATCACACGCACATAGGCAAGATAGTAATACGGTGGATATTTTAAGGTTCTTCTAATGTTCATCTCCTGTTGATAGAACCCTAAGTAGTCATGATTTTTGGCGGCAACAATGGCATAGTGATCGATGTTATACGTCTGAATGATGACGATCCCCTCTTTTTCCTTGCGACCACTTCGACCACTAACTTGATCTAAAAGTTGAAACGTCGCCTCACTACTACGAAAGTCGGGAATGTTGAGAGAAGTGTCAGCATTGATGACGCCTACTAAAGTGACGTCTTCAAAATCCAACCCTTTGGCAACGATTTGGGTTCCTAACAGGATATCATATTCGTGATTTTGAAAGGCCATGATCATCTTTTCGTGAGAACCCCTTCTCGATGTCGTATCGACATCCATTCTTAAAATTCTCGCCTCTGGTAGTAAAGTATGTAACTCTTCCTCAATCTTTTCGGTTCCCGTTCCAAGGTCTTTCAAAGAGGCCTTCTTACATTCTGGACACACATCATTTTTCTTCGTCGCATAACCACAGTAATGACACCTCAGCATATGAGAGGTTTTATGATACGTCAGCGTAATATCGCAATTTGGACATTTCTCTGTATAACCACATTCTTGGCAACTGATGAAAGAAGCATACCCTCTTCGATTCAAAAGAAGGATCACCTGTTCTTTTCGTTCTAAGCGCTTTTTCATTTCTTCCACAAGCATGGTGGAAAAGTGGTGATTTCCTCTTTGCATTTCCTTAAACATATCCACAAGATGCACTTGTGGCATTGCTTTTTGATTGACGCGATGTGGTAATTCTAAAAGTTCAAAGACGCCCTTTTGCGCTCTTGCATATAACTCTAATGATGGTGTCGCACTTCCCATAACGACGGGACAGCCGTGGGTTTTGCTTCGAAACAAAGCAACATCAATCGCTTGATACTTTGGATTATTTTCCTGTTTATAAGTATCGGAATGCACTTCGTCAATCACGATTAAGCCTAAGTTATCAAGAGGCGCAAAGATCGCACTCCGTGCACCGATGACGATCCTAACTTCTTTTCTGGCAATCTTTCGCCATTCGTCATAACGCTCGCCATCCGATAAGCCACTGTGCATCACCGCAATGGCATCTCCAAAACGATTTTGAAAACGATTGATAATCTGTGGTGTCAAGGAAATTTCAGGCACTAAGACGATCGCATTTTTCCCTTCTTTTAAAGCATGAACAATGAGTTCCATATAGACTTCAGTCTTACCAGAGCCTGTCACTCCATGTAATAAAAATGGTTTTGCTTCATGAAAGTGAGCAAGCACCCTATCGACGATGGCCTGCTGTTCCTTGGTAAGCGGATAAACTTCTTTTTTGGTTAATTCGCGTTGATAACGATAAATCTCTTTTTCTACTCTTCTAATGATATTCTTCTTCTCAAGCGTATGAAGACTACTAGGAGAGATTGCCTCTAGCTTGGTCTTTTCTACTAATGGCGTCGTCAAAAGAAGTTTGATAATTTCTTGTTGTTTAGTAGGATACGAAGACGCATCTACGACTCCCGTCAATTCATAAAAAATTTTCTTTTTCTTTCCCACACTGTTTCCATAACGAGCCTTTAACGCTTTAGGAAGCATCACTTGATAACAAGAGATCAAACTTGATAATGTCTTTTCTTGCATGTATTTTCCAAGTTGTAACAGTTCTTCATTCAATATGACCTCTTGATCGACAACCGATTTTATCTCTTTTAAATCTTCTCTATCCCTCGTTTGGGAAAGACCTAAAACAAATCCTTCTAACTCCTGTGTTCCAAAGGAAACGACAACGCGTTTACCAACTGCAACCTCTTGTTCCAATACTTTTGGAACGAGATAGTCGAATGTCTTATCAACACTTTTACTGGATATCTGCACTAACACTTTAGCAACCATGTACTCACTTCCCTTGTTATGACCTGTCTTCCTATTTAGTATAACACAAGCTTAAGATAAGAAACATCTAACAAACGGTTCCCCTTACGTGTATTAAATTGGTAAGAATATCTTGTCAAAAATTAGGATAATCTATATAATGAAAGCAAGGACAGAAA
>CAZJUW010000101.1:0-4050 GCA_964549325.1 uncultured Muribaculaceae bacterium | reverse complement strand
TAAATCAATCACAGGATTTTTACAGAATTCGTCAAATTCGCGAGAAGAAGCATCTTCGATTCCACAGACATGACGGGCAAACTCAATCACTGCAATCTGCATTCCGAGACAAATTCCAAGATATGGTATCTTATTTTCTCGTGCATATTCGCAGGCCTTGATCTTTCCTTCGATTCCTCTACTACCAAAACCACCTGGCACTAAAATACCTTTACTATTTTTGAAAATGTCCTTAAGATTGACATTCGGATCCTCTAATTTTTCAGAATCAATCCAGTTAATTACCACTTTCACATGGTACTTGTAACCTGCTGCTTTCAAGGCTTCTTTCACCGAAAGGTATGCATCCTCTAACTCAATATACTTCCCAACGAGAGCGATCTCTACTTCTTCTTTTAAGGAAGATACCGTCGTAAGTAAATCCTCCCAATATTTTAGATTACTTGGTCGGACCGGAAGATCAAAATGCTTTAAAATAATCTCTTCAATATTCTGCCTATGAAAGTTCATTGGAATTTCGTAAACATTGTTCACATCTATTGCCTCAATGATGTTCTCTTCTGGAATACTACCAAACAGTGCGATCTTCTTTCTCACTGCTTCTCCTAATAAGATCGGTGCTCGCGTCACGACCATATTCGGTTGAATTCCTAACCTTCTTAATTCGATAATACTATTCTGGGTTGGTTTCGTCTTCAATTCATTCGAACCAAAGAGATATGGGACTAACGTCGTATGAACGAAAAAGACATTATTTCTACCAATTTCTCCTTGAAATTGTCTTAATGATTCCATCATGACTGCAGATTCAATATCGCCAACCGTTCCACCAATTTCAGTAATGACGATATCCGCACCACTAGAAGTACCTGCCTCGTAAATCTTCGCTTTGATCTCATTAGAAATATGAGGTACGATCTGGATAGTCGCACCTAGAAAGTCGCCACGGCGTTCCTTCTCAATGACGCTGGAATAAACTTTACCATTTGTAATATTGGAAGTATGATTCAGTTCCTCATCGATGAAACGTTCATAATGTCCTAAGTCAAGATCTGTCTCACATCCATCTGCCGTGACGAAGACTTCCCCATGTTGAATCGGCGACATCGTACCTGGATCGACGTTCATGTAAGGATCAAATTTTTGCATGAACACTTGATACCCTTTGGCTTTTAATAATAAAGCAATACTAGACGCGGTAATCCCTTTACCGAGTCCTGAACAGACGCCACCTTTTACAAATACGTACTTTGTCATGTTACTCCTCCTCCAAATAAAAAAGCTTCGAGAACACCCAAGCTCTTTTTTATTATAACAAGAATCAAAAAAAGATGAAAAGTAGAAGCGTGCAATTTGACACATTCTTTTTCTTTGTTGACATCACTTTTCTTTTAAGACATCTTCATAGACGGTGCGAAGTTGTTTTCCGATGTTCCTTTGATCTCTTTCTTTGGCAATCGGATAGGCATTCTTCGCAACACTTGGCAGCTCTCCTGCAAAGAACTGTTTGATCTTCTTTTCAAATGCATCAACATCTTTTGCTTTATAGACGTTGACACCATCTTCTAGCCATCCTTCGAAGATAGGAATATCGCGAATGATCGCATCCGTACCACAAGAGATTGCTTCGATGATAGGGATCCCTTCCGTCTCTTCAAATGTCGGGAACAAATAAAGGTCACACCCGTTGAGTGCCGCTCTGATCATATCCCGTTCTACATATCCTGCGAACGTCAAGTTATCTAATTTTGTATTGACCGCTTTTCGAACCTCTAATGGTGCAGCCGCCAAAGGACTGTAACCAAACCAGATGAACTTGTACTCTGGAAGTCGCTTCGCTAATTCAACGAAATCGACAATTCCCTTCCGCGTGATATAGAGTCCAATGCCAACGATGACTTTGTCTTCCTTGTGGTACCCATATTTTTGGCGAAACTCTTTTCCATACGCTTTATTGTGTTGAAAAAAATCCAGTTCCACCCCGTTCGAAATAGCGTAGATCTTCTTATGCTCTAAGCCCCGATAGTGTTCTAAGATTCGTTTTGAATATGGCGTCGGCGTAATGATGACGTCACCTAGCGAATAACACTTAATGAGCCACCATTTGACGAACTTAGCGGTCTGATTGGCTAGAATGAACCCATTGCGATAATCTTCCTCCGTTGAATGAGCATGATACACGACTTTCTTTCCCTTTTTATGAGCCTTTTTCGCGATGAAATACGATTTCAAAAACCACGTATTGATATGAAGAATGTCATAGTCATCTTTTGGATTGGTCGTGAAATCGATATGCTCATCTCGTAACGCCTGTTTCTGATGTTCAATCGCTTTTCCTAAGCCACTTTTACGATTCAATTTCTCATTTTCGGTATATAGAAGTATCTTCACTTGCATTACTCCTTTCCAAATGACCTTTGATCTTCGTCACCTCATTTTTGAATAGATAACCAACTTCATCAATATCGGAAATCATTTGCTTTGTCACTTCATCTGGGAGCAGTTCGAAGTGATGGATATCGTTCACTTTGACGAGAGTAGGATAGTAATGACCATATTGTTCATGATATCCTCGCATTTCCGGTCCTTCGCCACTGCCAAAGACACCACTCACCCACTCACAGAGAAAGAAGTGCTGAATACTCTCTTCATCAACGTACTCGTAGATTTTCCGAATCGGTTTTACGACGATACCAAATTCTTCCAATACTTCTCGCTGCACACAATCTTCCAAACTTTCCCCAGGATCAACCCCACCACCAGGAAAGGTGGAGTATGATCGATACTGTCCTTTCGGTAATTTTTTGACCCGATGCATCGTCATCAAATAATCCCCTGTCATGATGATCGCCCGACAGCTCTCTCGTTTTTTCATCTAAACCTCCTCGATCGACAGTGTAATCTCTTTTTCTTTGGCATAAGCAAGGATGTCGCCCAAACTTTTTCCTAACATCAATTGATCAAATAATGTAATATTGATATCTCCCTCATCGATCTTCGCCTTGATTTTGTCAACGATCGTATGCCTATTACTTTCCATCTTGGCCCGAAGAGAACTGGAAGGCACGACGGTACGAACACCTGTAAATAGACGAAGATAACGATTGAGCAAAAAGAAATCGTTGTAGTCAATATGATCGATGAAGACGACGTCATAGTCTGTTAAATTCATGTTGCCTAACTTTTCTAATAATGTCCCCATATCTGTCTTTTCTAATAATACGATGAACTCTTTGTCAGGGTAGTACGCACGCATATTCTTGAGCCCCGTCGCTTTGATGACGGCAAGTTCTACATCTGGCGCTTTGGTATTATGAAGTAGCATATAAGGGGTTTCTTTTTCTTTTTTTCGCAGATCGATCAGCTTTAAGATCAATTCTTTCTCTTCCATGTATTTTCCTCCTTTGGCTGTCAGTTTTCTTGACCAAATAAAAATGCTACACTATCGTTTCTGTCCTTCGCAACAGGCGCATCTTTCTTAGATGGCCTTGATCACTCCGTTCATAGTACTTTTAGTATAGCACATTATTCCATCCACCGATCTACTTATTTCTTTTCGATCGTGATTACTAAACCATGTTTTTTCGCAATTTTCAAAAGCGTCTTCATACTGTAACCACTGGTTCCCAGTTCGATGCCCTGAATTGTCCGTTGAGCTTTGCCGATGGAAGCCCCAAACTCCCTCTGCGTAAGCTCCGTCCATTCTCGAATGATCTTCATGATCTCACATGGCTCATAATCATTCGCCTTAATTTTCATCCCAAATCTCCTTATCCTCGGGATTAGGATACCCTAAGAACCCTTTCAAAATACGAGAATGCACCATTTTCTAATGTATCGAGAAAAAGCGGATTTTGGAATAACTTAAATTGGAAGAACTATTGAATTTGGGAAAATAGCAAAAACAATTGAATTTGGGAAAATAGCAAAAACAATTGACTTTCAAAAAAATAATATGCTATAATTCAGATACCGACTGAAAAAGCGGTATGTTTTGGGGAATTAGCTCAGCTGGGAGAGCGCCACGTTTGCACCGTGGAGGTCAGGAGT
>CAZJUW010000100.1:0-4068 GCA_964549325.1 uncultured Muribaculaceae bacterium | reverse complement strand
GAAAACCAAGGCGTTAGTATCGAAGAGGCAGCAGAAGACTTAAAAGTAGCTGTAGCTGAACTTGAAAATATTGAATTAGGAAACACTAGAGCCTTTAAAGATGTCTATACTTTGCGCGAATTGGTGACACAGTATGCGAAGTATTTAGGATTAAAACCAGAGAAGATCTTGGATGAGTTCAATGATTTCCTATTTGAGCACACTTCGAAGATTTCGTTAGAAGACATTCTGGAGGCAAAGAAAAAACAAGAGGCAAAGGAAGAAACGCGAAAGATCAGTTCTCCTTATACGAAGATTCCACCAGCGAAACGTTCTTGGAGGCCATTTCTACTGATATGTATCATCCTTTTGCTTTTGATTATCATCTTCCTACTTTTGAAAGTGATTTCCAGTAGAGAGCCGAAGATTACGAATGAATTATGTCCAATGGAAAGGAACGTGGAGTTATTATGAATCTACCAAACAAATTAACAGTATTGCGGTTGATCCTGACGGCTGTGATTCTTGTATTATTATTATTTCCTTTCTATGCCATAGGAATTGAGTTTCCAAAGTATTTGATCGGTGGTATTTATGTCAAGAGTCAGTATTTGATTGCAGGAGGACTTTTCATCCTTGCAAGTCTTACAGATTTCTTAGATGGATATATCGCTAGAAAGTATCACTTGATTACGGATACAGGCAAGATGTTAGATGCGATTGCAGATAAGGTGTTAGTGAATTCTGTCTTGATCGTTTTAGCAACACAAGGAATGGTTCCTGCAGTGATCCCAGTGATCTTGGTTCTTCGGGATATTGTCGTCAATGCCATTAAAATGGAGGCTGCTGCAAAAGGTAAAGTTGTCGCCGCGATCTCCTCTGGTAAGATTAAAACAGCGAGTTTGATGATTGGTACTATTTTAACCTTCTGTTATAATTTACCCTTTGAACTTTGGAACTTACATATTTCGGATTTCTTCTTATATTTTGCAACTGTGATGTCGATTTTTTCAGCCTATGAGTACTTCCGCTTGAACAAAGACATCATCTTTTCGTAAAAGAAAAAGATAAAAAGTAAGGCAAAAGTGAGGTCAAAAGATGCTTTTCAGGGCATCTTTTTTGTAAATTGATGGGCATTAGAGATAGTAATTGACAACAAACGATTGTTCGAAAAAACTTCTTGCTTTTTTTGTAGGAGCACGATACAATTAGGTTGTAAGAAATATTTAGGAGGACAGAATGGTAAGTAAAACGACGAATAAAACGGTGGATAAAGATAAAGCTTTAGAGCAGGTACTAAATGAGATTGAAAAACAATTTGGAAAAGGCTCTATCATGAAGCTAGGAGAGGATACACACCTCAATGTAGAGACGGTACCAACGGGATCTTTGGCCCTTGATGTTGCCTTGGGAGCAGGGGGGTATCCGAAGGGACGGATTGTAGAGATCTATGGGCCTGAATCTAGTGGCAAGACGACATTTGCACTACATGCGATTGCCGAAGTACAGAAACTTGGTGGACGAGCTGCCTTCATCGATGCAGAACATGCCCTAGACCCTGTATATGCGAAGAATTTAGGAGTCAATACGAACGAGTTATTACTATCGCAGCCAGATACTGGTGAGCAAGCTCTGGAGATCTGTGAAGCATTGGTGCGAAGTGAAGCTGTCAGTATCATCGTCATCGACTCCGTAGCGGCACTAGTTCCACAAGCTGAGATCGATGGAGAAATGGGGGATAGCCATGTTGGCTTGCAAGCAAGACTGATGTCACAAGCATTGCGCAAACTTTCCGGTGCGATCAACAAGACGAATACGATCGTTATCTTCATCAATCAATTACGTGAGAAAGTTGGCGTGTTGTTCGGTAATCCCGAGACGACGACGGGTGGTAGAGCGCTTAAGTTCTATGCCTCAATTCGTTTGGATATCCGTAGAAGTGAATCGTTAAAAGTAGGAGATTCTGTCGTTGGAAATCGGACCAATATCAAAGTTGTCAAGAACAAGATTGCCCCACCATTTAAATTGGCAACCGTCGATATCATGTATGGCGAAGGAATCAGCCACGAAGGTGAACTCGTCGATATGGGTGCCGAAGCAGGTGTGCTTGAAAAGACAGGTGCTTGGTATGCCTACAAGGGTGAAAAATTGGGGCAAGGCAAAGAAAATGTAAAGTTGCTTTTGAAGGATCATCCAGAGTTAGCGGCGGAGATCGAGGAGCAAGTAAGGGAGTTTTATCACATTTCGAAGAAGAAAAAGGAAGAAGAGTAGGCATCGGGTTCGATGCCCTTTTGTATGCATGCCAATTTTATTTTCTTGACAATTCCTCATAGAGAAATTTACAATGGAGATGGATGATAATTTAAATTTTTATTTGAAATAAATCTAGAATGGAGGTATTTATGGGAACTATCCTTTTCTCCATTTTGCTTGTGTTAGTTGGATTGGTAGTCGGTGTAGGGATCGTTATTTTGATCAATCACCAAAGAGAGACGAATACTTCTAAGAAGGTAGAGGCTCTGTTAGAAAAAGCGCGGAAAGATGCTGAAAAAATCAAGCGTGATTCTCTTTTGGAAGCGAAAGAAGATGCATATAAATTAAAGCTAGATGCCGAAAAAGAAATCAAAGAGAAAAAGAACGAGTTGAAGCAGTCGGAAGCACGACTTCTTCAGCGTGAGAATAGTATCGATAAACGGGATGAACTCTATCAAAAGAGGGAAGCTACGTTAGATGAAAGAGAAGAAAGGTTGACAGAACGTCAGAATAAAATCCAAGAACAACAAAGTGAAGTAGAGAACTTAAAGACAGAACAACTGGAATTATTACAGAAAATATCGGGGTTCAGTAAAGAAAAAGCCCGCGAACTTGTCATGACTAAAGTTCGAGAAGCGATGAGCAAAGAGATTACTAGTTACATCAAAGAAAGTGAAAATGAAGCGAAGTTAGAGGTCGACAAAAAAGCAAAGAATTTACTGGTGAATTCAATGCAACGCTATGCAGCAGATGTTGCCAATGAACAAACCGTGACGGTTGTTACGTTGCCAAATGATGATATGAAAGGTCGTATCATTGGGAGAGAGGGACGTAACATTCGGACGTTAGAAGCGATTACAGGAGTTGACCTTATCATCGACGATACTCCAGAAGCAGTCGTATTATCTAGTTTCGATCCGTTACGTCGTGAAATAGCGCGTTTGACACTTGAGGATTTGATCAAAGATGGCCGCATTCATCCGACCAGAATTGAGGAGTTGTACGATAAAGTTAGTAAGGAAATGAAACGAAAAATCGTCGAATACGGAAATGAAGCATTATTCGAGTTAGGACTTACGAAAGTAGACCCTGCCTTGGTAGAACTGATTGGACGACTTTACTTCCGTACGAGTTATGGACAAAATGCGTTACAACATTCGAAAGAAGTTGCCAATCTTGCTGGTGTGTTAGCGAGCGAATTAGGCGAAAACGTAACGCTTGCAAAGCGGGCAGGATTACTTCATGACATCGGGAAAGCTGTTGACCATGATGTGGAGGGAAGTCACGTCGATATTGGTGTTGAACTAGCAAAGAAGTATGGAGAGTCTGAGGTCGTTATCAATGCAATTGCCTCGCACCATGGCGATCAAGAAGCATCAAGTATTATTTCGGTCTTAGTAGCGATTGCGGATGCTCTTTCGGCATCACGTCCAGGAGCACGTAATGATTCCTTGGAAAACTACATCAAACGCTTGACACAACTGGAAGAAGTGACGAAGGAAATCAGTGGCGTCGAGAAGAGTTTTGCCGTCCAAGCGGGTAGAGAACTCCGCGTCGTCGTTAAACCAGAAGAAGTAGATGATCTACAGAGTCACCAGATCGCAAGAGAAGTGAAAGAGAAGATTGAAAGCACAATGCAGTATCCTGGGACTATCAAAGTGACGGTCATTCGTGAAACGAGAGCGCAAGAGGAAGCAAAATAATTCCTCTTTTTTGTTGCGTCCTTTTTTCTTTTCATGATAGAATAAATTTGTAAAAAAAATAAAGGAGATGTGAGTTGTGGATAAAGAAAAACTGACCCTGGGGGGGGGGGGCGTTTTGAAAGTAAAGAAGAAA
>CAZJUW010000099.1:0-4081 GCA_964549325.1 uncultured Muribaculaceae bacterium | reverse complement strand
GAACCAACGATCAGGGAGTTGCAGTCCCACGCCTTACCACTTGGCTATAGACCCAGTTGCGAAACGATGATCTCGTTTCTGCATATATTATTCTACACTATCCTTCTTTTTTCGTCAATCTATCTTTCTCCAAGTTTTATCGTAGAAAAACTATGTTTGGTACCGATCTGATTCTTCTTAACTTTCGCTATCCTGTTTGACACGAAAAGCAATCACTTGATCAGGGAGTAAATAGATATGGCTATTATATACCAGGATATTTTCCACTGGAATGTTGTATTGTTTTGCAATATTCTGTAGTTGGTCTCCAGGTTTTGTAATGTAGACATATACTCCTTCCCGTGGAACTAGAATTCTATCTCCAGGATAAAGATAACTATTAGGATCCAAGCCATTAAGTGCCTCTAGATCGCGTTCTGTAATCCCAAACTTCCTGGAAAGAGAAGTAAGGGTATCACCTGGTTGAATCGTATAATATTGAAACGCCGAAGTTGAATTGACTGGGATTTTCAAAGAAACACCCGGCTGTAATGTAATCATACTCCCTAAATCGTTCATGTTGATGAGTTCACTAACCGGAACACCATAACGGTTTGATAACAAGTAAAGAGTATCGCCTGGTTGAACGATGTATTCTTCAAACATAAAACTGCCTCCTAACATAGTATATGCAAGGAGGCTTTTGCCGTGTCATTTCTTGATGACAGTATAAATATTTGTTGCATTAAAACGGAATTCATTCTTCGTAATCAGTGGATGCCAACCATCCTTCATCTGATAACCATAAATCGTGTCTCCAAGAAGATAGAAAACGGTGTCCTCCACCACTTGGAAGTCTGTGAGTGGAAGGTTTGAAAGCAATAATGTTCTAAACTGTGGTTGTGACTTTAACACCTGATAAAGATTGCCACTTTGGTCTAAGATGTAGTAAGCTGCCCTATCCTCATGTATTGATTTGATCTCACTCAACTGCCATCCTTCGGGAATTTCGGTTTTCTCTGTAAAGAGTACCGTTCCATTCGTAAGATCATAAATGTTTGCTTCTTCCCATACTCCATTTTGGAAAACTTTTGCCTTCGCATCGACACTTCCTACGACCTCATAGGCATCCTTCCCCACTTGATAAGCGTACTCAATCTTTTGATCTCGATCCGTAAGATAGAGTTTCGCATCGACAACGCCATTGATGTAACTATCATAGGAGATCTCGGCTGTCGTATCGATACTTTTCTTCTTGGGCTCAGCAAGGTTGATGAGATAGAACGAATGATAACTGTATTTCTGGTCGTAGTTTGGAACATAATAATAATTCCCAATCAACGTGCCCAACGTATTCTCATAGTGATCAGAATCCAACAAAGGTAGCGTCGAACGCTCATTCCGTCCAATGATATCAAGCCCTCGATAATTCCAAATCGCAAAGATATAATCTTCTGGCAAAAAGTTGTCTCGAATCGTCATATTCTGGTAGTTTATCGTTTCTTCTCCCGTTGCAAAAAGAAGAGACTGATACTTCGCATTTTGAAGGAAAGTTGCAAAGTTCGTCGCCGTTTGGATTCCCTGTTGCAGTGAAGCATTGTAACTCATGATCACACCATTTTGATTGCAGATCATGCCAGCAGTGACCGCATCCTTAAAAATAGGATACAGGCAAATCGTATCACCCTCTTCTAATACTTCTACTTTTTCTAAAATCTGTTTTTGCTTATGATAATCATGTTCTAAGTGAAACGGAAAAGAAAGTTCATTGTACGTAAGCGTTACCGAATAATCGTGATGACCCTCTTCCTTAGAGAATCGTTCATAAACTTGATAAGTTTTATCCCCATCTTCTAGCGAATAAGTCATCGTATGTTGGTTTACAAAAAGCGTAACCAAAAATTGATATAACAAAAATAGAATTCCTAAAACGATCACCAACTTGATTACGCGCTTCATTGTATCACCTACTTTAAAAGTATAACAAAAAAAGTCTCCATTTCCTAGAGGCTTTTTTACTACTTATCTTGTTGATAACCGTACTTGCGCTTTTCTTCCATCATGAAACTCGTAATCTTTGTTTCAATTTCAGGTAGTGCTGACTTGCTGATGTTAGATAGGGTTACAAACTCTTTAATGGTATCGATATAAATCTTTCCCCATACAACTCCCGATTTTACTTTTAGATCGTTAAATAAGTCTGGTGTGATAGAATCTAGAAAGTAACCAACTACCACACGATCACGGCCAATCAAGATCCGCTTATTGGTAAGTGCAACCACAGCAGTGCTGATGACGTTAAATGGATTATCGTTCTTCTGAGCGGCAAAGACATAATGCACTTCTTCATCAGGATTGAGATGTTTTTCAATGATACTTGAGTTTTTCTTTAGTCGCCAAGCAACTGTATTCGGATACTTCATCTTAAAGTCCCGAACTAACTCATATACTTTTCCCATACAAACTACTACTCTTCAGCAATGAAACCATATTGACGGAAGAAAGTAACGAGATCTTCTTTCGTGTGAAGGCCCTCTAATAGATCGACAATCTGATCATCTTTCACAGCAATGATAAGAGGTGTCCCCCACTCTCCTTGGAAGTACTCATCAGAATCATAGAACCGATCTTTGTCATCCTGAGTCGTAAGAGTATCTGTATTGAAATAGTTGATATCAAGATCATATAGATACATTACATTCCGTAAAATTGGCGTCTGCTGTTGACAGTAGTAGCAACCTGGACGTCCAATGTAAATGAGAGCTAAATCACTTCCTGCCTTGATGGAAAAATATTCATCTAAAGAAATCGAAGTATACTCTTTCTGCTCTTCTTCTGGAATGCTGTTAGGATCTACTGCATAACCACTTTCCCGATTGGCTTCTGAGATAAAATAGCTTCCCACAAAGACGATCGCTAATACTAAGACGATGGCAACTACCATCAAAACAGTATTCCGCTGCTTTAATTCTTTTGCAATCGCTGCATTTGTTTCCGATACAGGACGTTCTTCTTGTTTTACAACTTCCTTCACAGGCTCCTGCTTAGAAGCTACTTGCTTCTTTGCTGGCGCTTTCGAAGTTGCTCCCGTTTGCTTTGCTTTTGGAGCGGTCTTCTTTTGGGCCGTTTTCGAAGCAGTTGTACCTTTCTTCGTCGTTGTCGTTTTCTTTGCTGCGGTCGTTTTCTTCGCCGTACTTGTCGTATGCTTTTTTGATGTTGTCTTTTTTTCTTCCTCGTTCATAAACTTCTCCTCTTTTCTAAAGTCATTATAACATAAAACCTATCTTGTGCCATGAAAATATGGAAAAAAAATCGCAAATTTTCGCCTTAAAATCCCTTTTTTCTAACAGTATTCTTTCACTTCTAAGACAATGGCGCCTTTTTTCGTCTTCGCTACTAATTTTCCAAGGCGATACTTTCCAAAATGACGAATGGATAAAACATCTCCCTCTCCTAACGTACGTTCCTTTTTCAAAAGCAGTTTTCCATTCAATAACACTTGTTTTTCGGTAATCATCAAAGAGATCATTGCCCTACTTTTACCGATGATTCTACTGACGACGGCATCTACTCGCAGGCTGGAAACCGAAATGGTACGAAAGTGAAAATGTTCTTCCTGCAAAGGAAAAGATAAAATGCGTTCCAGCGTGATCTTCTTACCACAAAGCGTTTGAAATTCAAATTCCACAAGCGAGGCAATGGTAGATAACACTGAAAAATAAAGATAGTCTTGCTCGACAAAGATGTCTCCGAACGTGTCCTCTTTGATCCCTAAGGAGAATAATTTCCCTAACACGTCCTGATGACGAAATCCTAAATTCGCAAAACGATAACTGACGATGACTCCCTCTTCCCCTCCTAAGACGAGAACTCTTTTCTCACACGCCTCTAACGACGGTAAGGATTGATAGGAGATGTTTCGTTTTTGTAAGATCGGTTCTAATAGTTTCCGCCTGCGTTCCGAAAGAAAAGGCGTATGAAAAGAAGCAGAATTCCTTGTTCTTTCGATTCGTTCCACCATACCATCTAACCAAATTTTATCTTCTTTGTCTAACATATCTCACTCCAAAATAGCCTTATTATTCATTATATAATAAATGTC
>CAZJUW010000098.1:0-4127 GCA_964549325.1 uncultured Muribaculaceae bacterium | reverse complement strand
AAGTACCCTGCGGGTCTTATGATGAAAAGGGTATGCGAACAAGTTGGCGGAAGTGGTGGTGGATCTTCAACGTTTGCTCAAGGAGGCGTTAAAGAAAATGGGGATCCTGAAACGATCCTTGGAATCGTACGTAAGGGCTTAGAAAATGTATAGTTATATTATCGAAGGAAAAGATCACTACTTAAATGCAGAGTCGATCAAAAGCATTCTCAAGGAAGACTCATTTGACGAAGGAGAAATTCATCGCTACGACCTTCTGGAACGCCCTTTAGACGATGCATTAGAAGATCTGGACACCTATTCTTTTTTAACTGATCGCAAGGTGATTATCATTGAAAATCCACTTTTCCTAGAACAAGCCAAGACGCCTACTATCAGTGATGAAGAATATGCACATCTGTTGCAATATTTAAAAAATCCTAACCCAGATTGTTGCTTGATCTTTCTTACGACAAAAGTAAATCGTACGCTCAAGCGAGGCAAAGAGGTCACTGCCCTTACGAAAGTCGTTACGACAAATGAAACCTGGAAAACTTCATGGAAAACTCAATTAGATGGTTATACCATAATGCCGGATGCTCAAAAACTGCTTTTTGAAGATTGTGGCGACAATGCTTCGAAAT
Source organism: uncultured Muribaculaceae bacterium (assembly GCA_964549325.1). Taxonomy (GTDB): domain Bacteria; phylum Bacillota_I; class Bacilli_A; order RF39; family UBA660; genus CARZYU01. The sequence continues at coordinate 3,504 of CAZJUW010000098.1, read as the reverse complement.
TCGTAAACGAATGTGAAAAATTAAAGATGTATTGTTATGATACGAAAAAGATTACGAAAGAAGACGTCGAAGCTCTTGTCATGCGTGAGGTGACTGATCACGAAGGCTTTGCTTTTGAACTTACGAAGGCGTTACTGCGTGGAGATCACAAAAAAGCCCTTGCCATCTATCATGATCTCATCGATTTAGGACAAGAACCGATCCAATTACTTGGACTGATCTTTAGTCAATACAAGACGCTTTATCAAGTGAAAGCTCTCTTAAATGCCCATAAGACAGAAAAAGAAATGGCAGAACTGTTAAAAGCACATCCTTATCGAATCCAAAAACTGAAAGAAGAAGTGTATGGGTATCAGCTTGGCGTCTTAAAGGACATCCTCCTAAGACTTGCACAGATTGATTTACAGGTCAAGTCAACTGGTTCTGATCCAGCATTATCCCTAGAATTATTCCTATTAGAAACAGATTAGCGAGAAAAAGACACTCACGATGAAAGAGTAGTCTTTTGCTTTTTTATGTAAGATTTTGCCATAGTTATCACCAATCATGATCATACTGCCTCTCTCATTTGAAAAAAAAGGGAGATTTCTATATAATAAGAACAGGTGAGTGCAATGAAATTAGAAGAAGCCATCGAAGAGTATATGAATTACTGCGTGTTTGAAAAAGGGCTTTCCTTTGCTACAAAAGAATCCTACCGCTATAATTTAGAAGATTATCGCCTTTTTCTAAAAAAACAAGGTGTTGAATCAATTACCAAAATCAGAACGGAAGATATCCTAGACTATTTAAAAGACCTCGATCATCGAAACGAAGAAACGACGACGATCGCTCATAAGTTGACCGCCGTAAAGACGTTTCATCGATATCTTCTTAAGGAAAAACTGGTGGTAAAAGATGTTTCTGAATATGTCTCAAGACCAAAAGTAAAGAAAAACATTCCTAATACATTAAGTATCGAAGATGTTGACAAACTCTTAGATATTCCGCTTGTTACACCATTTGACTATCGTAACAAAGCCATGTTAGAATTGATGTATGGAACGGGACTTCGCGTTTCAGAACTTGTAGGGTTGACATTAGGCAACTTAGATTTTGAAAATTGTCTCGTTCGAGTCGTCGGAAAGGGGAGCAAGGAACGTATCGTTCCACTCGGGGAATACAGCATTGATGCTTTAAAAGCTTATCTTGAAAAACGACCGTGCTTATTAAAAAAGACTCATCCAGAAGCTCTCTTTCTAAATAACCATGGTAAGGGTATGACGCGGCAAGGCTTCTTTAAGATCATCAAAGAACTTTTAAGAGAGAAGGGGCTGAATGAGAACGTGAGTCCCCATACACTCAGGCACAGTTTTGCGACGCATCTTCTAAATGCAGGAGCCGATCTTAGAAGTATTCAGGAAATGTTAGGTCACTCTGACATCTCGACGACGAAGATTTATACTGAAGTGAGTCTTGAAAAAGTGACCCATGATTATCAGTTGCATCCACGCAACCACAAGGAGAAATAAAGTATGAAATTCAAACGTATCTTTTTATTAGTGTTAGATTCCCTAGGAGTAGGGGAAGCAAATGACGCGGATCGGTTTGGTGATCAAGGCACATCAACCTTAGGTCACATTATCGAGAACTATGATCTTTTTATTCCAAACTTAAAGAAGTTAGGTTTTTTAGATATTCCTGAGATGCGCGAAAATGATAAGGTGGAAGCCTATTATACGATGGCACGGCCAAAAAATGCTGGGAAAGATTCCTTATCAGGTCATTATGAGATGGTGGGAATCGAGGCCAATCAGGCATTTGCGAGCTTTCCAGACGGACTTCCTGCCGAACTCATCGAACGCATTGAAGCTACGACAGGCCGACGTGTGATTGGGAATGTTTGTGGCGAAGGCGAAGAGATCATTCAAGAATTAGGCGAAATGCAGATGAACTATGGATCTTTGATCCTCTTTACTTCTAATAATTCAACGATCCAGGTAGCCGCTAGCGAAAATAACATACCTGTCGCCCGACTTTATGAGTATTGTGAACGAATTCGCAAGACGTTAGACGATACGAACTGGAATATTGGCAGGGTGATCGCTCGTCCCTTTACGGGAAAAGTAGGGCACTTTCACTTTGTCAATAGCGAACAGAAAGACTACGCTTTAAATCCACCTAGTCGAAGTGTTTTGGACGCTCTAAAAGATGCCAATCTCAGTGTCATGACGATTGGTAAAGTAAATGATATTTTTAACGGGCAAGGAATTACGAAGGTCATCAAAGCAGGAAACAATATGGAAGCGATCAATAAACTTACAGATCTTATGGATAAGTCCTTTACGGGTCTATGCTTCGTCAATCTAGGTGACTTCGATAAATTAGGACATAAACGTGACTTAGAAGGGTATGCTAAGGCAATCGAAGAGTTAGATGTCGAAATTCCAATGATCTTAAATAAACTAGAATTAGATGATCTTTTCATCATTACCGCTGATCACGGAAATGATCCTACATTCGTTGGAAGAGACCATACGCGTGAAAATGTACCAGTTCTCTTCTATAGCCGCTCCTTTTTAGAACCAAAGAGACTACCTATTCTAGAGACACTTGCCGATGTTGGAGCGACGGTCGCTGAGAATTTTGAAGTTTTTGAGCCAACGATTGGTACAAGTATTTTGAAAGAATTAAAATAGCAAAAAAAGAAGAGTAGGGGTTACTCTTCTTTTTCGCTGTCATCCTCTTGCGTGTCACAATCACAATCTTCTTTGCATTCAAAACTTTCGCAAACCGTCTCTTTTTTCTCTTTTGCATCATCCTTAGGACAGTTGCAACTCACTTTGATTTCGTCAAGACAGCAGTAATTTTCTTCGCAGTCATTATGAACACAAGATTCAACGTCACATTTGATATGTTCGTTCTTTTCCACAAAATCATCTCCCATAATAGAGTGTCCAATCTTCGAAAAAACATACAAAAAAATGGTAAGTTCCCCTATTTTTCCTTTATACTGAAAGTAGGGTGAATATCATGCAAAAAGTAGGGCTTCTCTTTTTTAGTTTTATGATTGTACTATTAGTGACTGGTTGTAACGATTTGAGTGAACAAAATGTAAAGACATCCTTTCGTCAAGGAGAATTAGCGACGATTGATTATTATGTATTAAAATTAAATCAAGTGACAGATCAAGATGATCTATTATCCGCTGAATTTAGTATTACAAACAAGGATAGTGAAACACATGTCATCGAACAAGATAATTTTTCATGTTTAAGTGGTGACCAATTAAATTATTTAGTTCCAGTAAATAATTTATCTGTTAGCATTGAACCAAATCAAACCCAAACAGTAAGAGTACTTTGTGAGTCAGTAGAGGAAGATGGAGAAGTGGGGATTTTATTTTATTCTAAGGTAGTTACTAACAATATTAAATTTCAAATCAATTAAATAAGAAGTTAACATAATATCAATTATGGGAAGTTCCCATAAATATAAAAACAAAATTAACTTTTCTCCAAAAAA
>CAZJUW010000097.1:0-4167 GCA_964549325.1 uncultured Muribaculaceae bacterium | reverse complement strand
GAGCTACGTGGACATCAGTAATTAGATTATATAATAAAGGCGGAAATTATTCAAGATCAAAATTACTCGTCAAATGAGACAACAGCGACGCGTAATTTTACTTGCTCATCTGCTGATCAAGATCAACACTATTACGATGATAAATCGTAAGCTTGATTGTTTGTTTTTCTTCCCTCTGATACTGTGGCACTAATAGGTAATAATCTTCCTGATTCGTCTTTAAGACGAAGTCTTTAGCCTTGTTATATTGGCTTCGATCGATCTCCTCTCCATCACCAGCATAGTGAATGATCTCCATATTCTTCACCCGGTTTGGCACATATAGGTTTAGAGAAACCTCCTCAAGATCATCAGCAACTAGTAAATAGTATTCTTTTTCCTGTTGATAATAAAACACTTCATATTGCTTACTATTTAAAATTTTTAAATCATTTCCCATCGTCACAAGTTGATATATGCCAAAGCCTAGAACAAGTATCAAGACAATGACATGGAAAGCGGTACTCCCTGTAATCGTCTGCAACGTAAGGCGTTTATACCATTTTTCGAGTTGCTCCAACTGATAGAAAATTGTTTTTTGATAAGCTTTTTTTCGCTCTGCTTCCTGAAAAGAAGCTCCACACTTTTGACAGTAATTTGCCTTTGTAATATTGTGATGCCCACATTTTGAACACTTCATCATAACTGCTCCTTCTTATACTTTTGATCAGTTTTACTATATACTAATTAGCTTGCTACTTAAGTTGTAGCATCCCTCGTTTCGGTCACTTCACAAACGGTACCGTTCAAAGTTCCCGTTTCACACGAATATACCGTTTGAGCACTACTGGTTCTGCGACAAGCACCATCTGCATCAATCGTATCACTAGGGCAACGTGTTCCTGTTTGATATTCGACTTCTTTCATATAACCACTAAGACACTCATTATCGGATGTCACCTCTCCTGCATAACAGATCGTAAGCCAACATTTTACTTCGCTTTCACCAAAGGCAATTTCTTCCGCTTTTAAAACAGTTTCTCCTGCTTCAAGCTCTGGCAATACGGAAGGGATGACACACTCACGGTAGGACTCTTTCGCAACGGTCTCATTACTAAGACAGCTGCCACTATGATAATAAAAACCAGTTTCACATACCATTTGAACGGATGCCTCATAGGTTGTCACTCTACGGCACATACCATCCACTAATTCGAAACCATTGTCACAAGCATTCACTTGCTCCATCGTCTCTTCAGTTTGGCTTACTGGCGAAGTTTCTTGTTTTAAGACCAACTTTTCATCGATATAAGTTACCTCTTCGTTAGGTTCCAATTGATTGAGCACAGTTGCCGTTACGGTAAAAATCACGGTAGCGAGCAAAGAAAATCCATAAAGATGGGAAACAAAGTACTCTTTCATCAATGAAAAGAGTTTGTCACTCACTTTATCTTTCACTTCATCACGAACTTCGGCATACAAATAATCCCGCAAATGATGATTTTTAGGATGTAATCGTTCCCCACAATACTGACAGTACCGATCTTCATTCGCATTTTTCTTACCACAATAAGCACAATAGATGATATTTTTCTCTTGCCGCATACTACACTCACCTGCTTCATTATATTCTAATTTTGCACCAAAAGGAAGCGCTAAAATTTGCCAACGTCATTTCCTCAAAATTACAAAAAATAATACTTCTAGGAGAAATACGAAACAAGAGTTGATCAGTATGCCAAAAAGAAAGACCTAAAGAGAAGCCCTTTTCAAAGAAAGTTATCTGAGAATTCTTAAGGGGGAAGCATTGCTAGCTGTAGTGAGGTTATTCTGGCAACAATAATTCGTCAAAACAGAAGAAAATGAAAGATCCAGAATCAACACAAAATTAGCTTTTCATCCAAAGAATAAGTAGCTACTTAAAAACATTGATAAAACTCAGTCACTCTTTCTTGACAGAGGTATCTAACTCTGCCCGGGTTGTCTTACCTATTTCTTGCCCATTTACTTCAAATAGAACTGCGGCAACTTCGTAATTATCAAAGATAGAATAACTGAGAGAATAGATCACTTCTTCCAGGACTTTCCCATCATCTGTAAAAATCTCATCACTGAAATTGAGAAGCATGACATCATTTTCAATTTTATAATCTAATAGTTGCGTATTACTGTTTAAAAAGCTCATGAGATTTGGTTCATAAATGTAGTTGGAAGTAAGGCTATCGACGATGATCTTCACTTTATCTTTCGTATCGTTAACGTACTTCGTCACGGGAACGTAATAGTACTTATCGTCTGCGATTGCACTATAATAGACGACCACACGCATCACATCCTTAGGAGAAGTAAAAAAGTACTCTTTATTGATCCCAATCTTCTTAGTAAGAGTCTCTGGAAGTGGTTTCTTACTTCGAGGTAAGCACGTCAAGGGCTCTCCTTCTACGGTGATTTTCACTCCATTGAAACCTGGCAGATTTAAGACACTATGAACGATGCTTTCGATCATACGAATCTCCATTTCATCTGCCACCTTTAAAAACGGACTCGAAAAATCGATCGTGACAATATCCTCTGTAATTGTAATCTCGTTTACCTTCGTCTTTTCAGGAATTGTTGCCTGTAATCCTGTGGGTGTCGTACTATTCTTAGACAATGTTAAAACCGAAAGAATCTCAGCGATCTGTTCTTCTTTCGTCTTTCCCGATAACAAAACAGGTGTCTTTACCAAATATAAGTCTGGGTTCACAAGATAGACCGTATTCGTTCCTAAACCCGTCAGGTATTCTACTTCCAGATTGGTATTGACAGTTTTCTTGGAATCGGTTGGAAGTAAATAGACTACCATGACGATGAAAATGGACAGTGATGTGATCATCATCTTTCGTAACGCTTTTCGTTTCAGCACATTTCTCACCATTAAACTATATGAAAAATCGTACTGAAGTAGTACGACTATAAAGTAATTTCTTTTAATTTTAACAGTTCTACGACAGCACTCGCACGTCCTTTAACCCCTAACTTCTGCATCGCATTTGAAATGTGATTTCGTACTGTCTTTTCACTGATCGAAAGTTCCTTCGCAATCTCTCGTGTCGTTTTATTTAGAATCAAAAGTTCAAAAACTTCTTTTTCTCTTGCGGTTAAGATTCCTTTACTCATCTTGATCCCTTTCCTTTCCGTTTTCTTTCTAATTACTCATAGTATTCTATGACTGGGTGATATAAAGTTGCGGGAATCTGCCCAAAAGAAAAACAGTATATTACTGTTCAAACTTAACCGTGATATACACCTTCTCTTGATACTCCTCTTGGATGGATCGCATGATATTGTTGGCAAGTGTTTTATCATGATCTTTACTGACGGCCACAACGGTAATTTGGTTGTTATCAATTTTGATGAATGTATCCAATTTAAAATTATCTTTGATCTTTTTTTCTAATTGTTCCTCTTTTCCTTGGACAGCTTCTAAATACTTGATCTGTTCATACGCACTGTTCTTCTCTTCGGCACTCTTGGAACTATCAGTCAACTGTACCTCTAAGTCTTTGACAAGATTATCTCGTTCCTCTTGAAGATTAACGCGCATTGCCTCTAAGAGATCACTTTCTTCGATCGTCGTTGTTGTATCTTCCTCTTTTTTGTTACTTTCTTCTGTACTCTCTTTTTCTTCGGTACTATACTTACTGTTATTTGTGAGTAACATTTCATTCGGCATCGTGATGTAGTAAACGGTAAGTACTAAGATCAAACTAAACAACGTAAGAAACCACAAACTTTGTTTATTTATCATTATAATCCTCCCTATCACTACTAAACCGTATGATCTCTCACGGGATTTTATGCCAAAAAGAAAAGGGACCTAACGCTCTTTGCCATAGATCCCATGCAAGTTGCAATAAGAATAAATCACCCCAGGTCCAAAATCTTCAAAAATCGCTTCTGGCGTTTTTTTGCCCCTTACGACTTCTTTTGTTACTTTTCCATCATGCATATAGAGGAAACAATCGATATAATGTTCATCACTCATCCCATGAGGAAGAGATACATATAACTTGCCCTCTGTTCTTCGAATCTTTGGCGTATGCTTTTCATTATATTCTTCGTGTACGGCTACTTGTGGTAACGAAAGATCGCCTTCCGTTACGATCAATTCTTTCTTTGCCTCATCATAATAAAATTTCAATGATA
>CAZJUW010000096.1:0-4251 GCA_964549325.1 uncultured Muribaculaceae bacterium | reverse complement strand
CAATATTAACATGTGGTTTTGAACGATCAAATTTTTCTTTTGCCATATTATTTTTCCTCCTTTTGATTTACAACTTATATTTTATCTAACAATTGAATATTTTTCAACTGTTTTGATACTTATTTCTAAATATCTAGCATCTAGAATGACTTAATTACCACTCTTCTTGATGATTTCTTCAGCGATGCTCTTAGGAACTTCTTCGTAATGGTCAAATTCCATAATGAACGTTCCACGTCCTTGCGTATTAGAACGCAGATTCGTAGCGTATCCAAACATCTCTGAAAGTGGAACCATAACATTTAATGCAATGGCGTTTCCACGAGATTCCTGACCAAGTGGTTTCCCACGACGACCAGTTAAATCTCCCATAACGTTACCAAAGTATTCCTCTGGAACAACAACACTTACTTTCATGATTGGTTCCAGTAACACTGGGTTACACTTGTTCTTCATTTCCTTGACAGCTAAACTAGCTGCCACTTTGAATGACATTTCGTTAGAGTCGACATCATGGTAAGAACCATCGTGTAACGTTGCTTTGATATCGATCAATGGATAACCAGCAAGAACACCTGTCTGCATCGCTTCCTGTAACCCCTTATCGACAACTGGAATGTATTCACGAGGAACCACACCACCGACGACTTGATCGACAAATTCATATCCCTTATCAGGATTTGGCTCAAATTGAACCCAAACGTGTCCATATTGTCCACGACCACCAGATTGTTTGATATATTTCCCTTCACAATCCCCAGCCTGTTTGATCGTTTCACGATAAGCAACTTGTGGACGACCCACGTTTGCCTCGACATTGAACTCACGTTTCATACGGTCAACTAAGACATCCAAGTGAAGTTCTCCCATACCAGCAATCACTGTTTGACCAGTCTCGTGATCAGTGTGAACTTTGAAGGTTGGATCCTCTTCTGCTAACTTCTGTAATGCAATGGCCATCTTATCTTGGTCTGCCTTTGTCTTTGGTTCAACAGCTAGTTCAATGACTGGCTCTGGAACCACCAAACTTTCCAAAACAATGGGTTTCTTTTCATCACAAAGTGTATCACCTGTCGTGGTGTTTTTTAATCCTACTGCTGCTGCAATATCTCCCGTATAGACATCTGTAATCTCATTTCGGTGATTTGCATGCATCTGTAGAATACGTCCAATTCTTTCTTTGGTATCCTTCGTAGAGTTCAAAGTGTAAGAACCACTCGTCAAATGTCCTGAATAGACACGGAAGAACGTTAAGCGTCCAACGAATGGGTCCGTCATAACTTTGAATGCTAGTGCAGAGAAAGGTTGACTGTCGTCTGGATGGCGAACATCTTCTTTGCCATCTAGCGTCGTCCCAGTAATTGATGGAATATCAAGCGGACTTGGCAAGTAATCGATAACAGCATCCAGTAACGGTTTTACACCCATATTTCCTAGGGCTGTGCCACACAGTACCGGGAAGAACTCTGCCTTCAAAGTACCAGTACGAATCGCTTTCTTTAATAGATCAATTGAGATCTCTTCACCTTCAAGATACTTTTCCATCATCTCATCATCGAATTCTGCAACGGCTTCGATTAAGTCATTTCTTCTCGTCTCAGCCTCGGCCTTTAATTCCTCAGGAATCTCGATCTCTTTGGCATTTTCTTCTTGTGCTCCATCAAATTCATAGGCCTTCATCGTAACTAAGTCGATGACACCATGGAATTGATCTTCTGCCCCAATTGGAAGTTCGATTGGCTTCGCATTGACTCCTAAACGATCTTTGATCGTCTTTAAGCTGTATTCGAAGTCTGCTCCCATCTTATCCATTTTGTTTGCAAAGATAAGTCTTGGAACATGAAATTCAGAAGCCTGACGCCAAACAGTCTCTGTCTGAGGTTCTACTCCAGCTTGAGCATCTAGTAATGCCACAGCGCCATCTAGAACACGTAGACTCCGACTTACTTCTACCGTGAAATCGACGTGTCCAGGTGTATCGATGATGTTAAAACGATATCCTTTCCAATAGGCTGTCGTAGCTGCAGAAGTGATCGTAATTCCACGCTCTTGCTCCTGTGCCATCCAGTCCATCTGGCTCTCTCCATCATGAGTTTCCCCAATTTTATGGATCTTACCAGTGTGATAAAGGATACGCTCCGTCGTCGTCGTTTTACCGGCGTCGATATGCGCCATGATGCCAATATTTCTTGTCTTTTCTAAAGACGTATCGCGTGCCATAAGTTTACCCCTTTCCTACCAACGATAATGTGCGAAAGCCTTATTAGCTTCAGCCATTCTGTGAGTATCCTCACGTTTTTTCACTGCAGCACCAGTTCCATTGGCTGCATCCATAATTTCATTGGCTAAATTGATAGCCATACCATTTCCACCACGTTCTCTTGCGTATTTTACTAACCAACGTAATCCTAAAGCTTGGCTTCTAGCAGGACTAACTTCGATTGGAACTTGATAGTTAGATCCACCTACGCGGCGAGACTTTACTTCGAGTAATGGTTTGATGTTTTCTAAAGCTTCGTTGAAGACTTCAAGCGGATCTTTTCCAGTCTTCTCTTTTACGATATCAAAAGCTTCATAAACGATTGTCTGTGCTTTTCCTTTTTTACCATCCAACATAATCGTGTTAACTAACTTGGTAATTACTTTTGATTGATATATTGGATCTGGTAAAACGTCTCTTTTTACTGCACGTCTTTTACGCATAATTTTTTCCTCCCTTCAGAATTTACTTTTTTGGTTTCTTTGCTCCGTACTTACTACGGCCTTGTTGTCTATCTTTTACGCCAGCAGTATCGAGTGTTCCACGAATGACGTGATAACGAACTCCGATTAAGTCCTTTACACGTCCGCCACGGATCAATACGACGCTATGTTCTTGTAAGTTGTGTCCAATTCCAGGAATGTAAGTATCAACTTCTTTTCCGTTAGAAAGACGAACACGAGCATATTTACGAAGTGCTGAGTTTGGCTTCTTTGGTGTCTTCGTCCCAACACGTGTACATACTCCACGCTTCTGCGGAGAATTCTGCTCTGTCTGTTTTCTTTTGATCGTGTTAATTCCTACTCCTAAAACTGGTGCCTTACTTTTTCTTACCTTATTCTTTCTGCTTTTTCTTACTAATTGGTTGATTGTAGGCATATAAAACAAGCCTCCTTTCTTTCCACATATCCAGGTGTGTCATTTTACCCCTTAAATAAAATTCTGCCCAAGGCAAAATCCATTTAATCAGCAGTATTACTATAACATTAGGATATGCAGAAGTCAACAAAAAGATGCAAAAAAATGATCACATCCTCATTGATACCTTATCATCTCACTTTGAACGGGCAAATTTGGATTATGACTTCCACCAATTCCCATTGCATTAGAAAGAATCGTCACCACAATAATCGCTAAAAAGAATACAACCAAAAAAGCAATAAATGCACCTAGTCCCCAACCACGTTGATTTAACTGTTTCATAGCACCACCTCAATTGATTATATCACTTCTAAGCCATCCTGTGAGAGGGATAGATCATTCTTTTCAAAATAACGTAAGACATCATGCCAACAGTAAACTCTGATAATATTCGCCCCGTCGACGTGTTGATTATGTAAGGCATCAAAACATAGGACCGGAATGTGTTTACTGATTTCCAAAATGTTTTGGTCCTTATCCTCGATCATGACATCGATGTGATTAGATAAACAAGTATCAATCTTTGACCCACTGCCCGTTAAAATTTCATCATATTCGATCTCATGTTTCTTTAACCATTCTACTGTGTATTCATCCATTCTACCAGCATGCTCATCATATAAGAAGTGATTATCGCGAGAAGTTAAGATGACAATCGTGTGGCCCATCTTCCGCAACTTGTGGATCACTTCCGCTGCAAACGAACGAACGGGAATATTCTTTACCAAATTGATCATATTTGGCTTCCAAAAGAGATCACGTTCCAATTCGGTAAGATGAAAAACATCTTTGACAAAATACTTACTGATATCTTTTCCTCGATCGATGTTATTCTCAGCACAAAATTTCGCACCATATGAAATATGCCACTCACTAATGTTATTTAAAACACCATCTACGTCAACCCCAATTCGCATCATTTCAGCTCCTATCTTTCTATATTTTACATTCGTTTGAGAAAAAATGTAATAACTCACGATCGAAAAAGAGGGAGTTGACAAAAAAAGAGACTCCTTTAGGAGCATTTTAATAAGGACAATTCCTATCAAAATGCTCCTAAGGCTTTTAAA
>CAZJUW010000095.1:0-4257 GCA_964549325.1 uncultured Muribaculaceae bacterium | reverse complement strand
TATAAATATAAAATTTTACGCCATCACCATTGCCACCCGCAGTCGTATTCAACCCTAGATAAGCCGTGAAATAATCGTAATCATAATCACTAAGATCATAAACTAAGTTCGATGTGGCATGTGCCCAAATTCCTTTCTCGAAACTAGTCGCTGCCCCATTGATTAAAATAGTAATCTTCGCATCCGCCGCTGTTTTATCATAAATAATACGGCTATAGGTCGTCCATGACTCTCCTGGAAGATAGGAACTTGAGGTCTTTGGCACATACGCCAAATCCGATAGATAAACCATCTGATCCGTGGAAACCGCCTCGGCCTTTACCGTTTGACTTGAAAGGAAAAGGACCAAGCTAAATAGACAGCTCAATATCATCCTGCTAATCTTATTTGGATTACCATACTTTTTCTGTTTCTGCATCATCAATACACCTCAATCTATTTTTCTCAAATTACGCACTTTTTTGCTATATATTATTAACAATTTGTCATGAATTTGTCAATGTTTTTTACTTCCCTTTTCCTTTGGAACGTTCTAAATCTAAGCCAATCGTGCCATCGTTAAATTCAGTCGTATGTGCTAGTCCCTTCCGTTTGCTGATCTTGATCGCCAAAGTCTCGTTTGCGATGTAATCCTGGAAGGTAATGATCGCTTTTTCGAGTTGTTCATCTCCGTCATAGAATACATTGATGTGATCAGTGATGATGAGATCTTTCTCTTTTCTTAACGCCTGTACTTTGCGCACGAACTCTCTTGCAAGTCCTTCTAAGATCAGTTCTTCTGTCAAGTCCGTATTTAAAATGACGAACGTCTTAGCATTACTACTAGATTGGTAACCCTCTTTGACCTGAATTTTAATTTCTACCATTTCATTGGTAACTTCAAAATCTTCTCCTTCTAATGAAACAGACACCGGATTTCCTTCCTTCAAAGACTCGATCTCCTGATTGGATAATTGAGTAAGTGCCTCCTGGAACAATTTCATCTTAGGCCCTAATACTTTTCCTACCACACGGAAATTTGGCTTGATCTGATAATTCATGTAACGATCCATATCGTCGGTATATAAAATCTCTTTGACGTTGAGTTCCTCTTTGATGATGTCATCGATATCTCCAACATATTCTTTTTCATGAATCGGCACGATCACTTCACTGATCGGTTGACGTACTTTGATATTCGCATCTTCTCTCGCAAAACGACCCAGGCTACAGATGTCACGGACAGTGTCCATCTTTTTTTCTACCTCTTCATTGATATATGCTTCTTCGAAGGTTGGGAACGTTGCAAGATGAACCGACTCTTCTCCTGTCAATTTTCTGTAAATTTCTTCTGTCAAGTATGGGGTGATTGGAGCCGCTAATTTGGCTAACGTAACCAATGCCTCATAGGTTGTTAAGTAAACGGCCTTTTTGTCTTCGGTCAGTTCACTTGCCCAGAATCTTCGACGATTGCTGCGAATGTACCAGTTCGATAGATCATCATTCAAGAAAGTAACGATCGCTTTGACGACACTTGTCAGGTCGTAGTTATCATATCCCGCCGTAACGTTCTTGATGAGTTTTTGCAACTTTGAAAGAAGCCACTGATCGATCATCGCTCTTTGGCCAACTGGTATCTCGTACTCTCGTGGATCGATCTCATCTGCATTCGCATACATTTCAAAGAACGCATAGGCATTCTTGAACGTACTGACGTATTTAGAATAGATTTCTTTTAGTCCTTCTATATCAAACTTTAATGGTGTCCATACCGGAGAGACGTATGGGAAGTAGAAACGGATCGTATCTGCTCCATAGGTATCGATGAGTTCAAATGGATTGACGATATTGCCTTTTGACTTACTCATCTTCTTTCCCTCTTTATCTAAGAGAAGATCGTTTACTAAGACATTTTTATAAGGTGACTTACCCGTTACGAACGTCGAGATCAGCAACAAAGTATAGAACCAACCACGGGTCTGATCAATCCCTTCAGAGATGAAATCGGCCGGAAACTGTTGGGTAAATAATTCTTTATTTTCAAACGGATAATGGTATTGGGCAAACGGCATCGAACCAGAGTCAAACCAACAGTCAATGACTTCGCTCACGCGTGACATTTCTTTGCCACAGTCAGGACATTTGATCCGAACATTGTCTACGTATGGCCGATGTAAATCGATGGTCGCATCGATTGGTTCGATACTCTTTTCCACCAATTCGTCACGAGATCCAATCATCTCCATATGACCACAATTACATCTCCAAAGTGGTAGTGGCGTTCCCCAATAACGATTTCTTGAGATTGCCCAATCGTTCATATTTTCCAGCCAGTTACCAAACCGTTTTTCACCAACATAAGATGGATGCCAACAAACACCGTTGTTGTTGGCGATGACTTGATCTTTCATTTTGGTAACGGCTAAGTAATAACTCGGTTTCGCATAATAAAGTAATGGTGTGCCACATCTCCAGCAGTGTGGATAATCATGCAGCACTTTCTCTTTCTTAAAGAGTTTTCCATTTTCTTTTAAGTATTTGATCACGTCAAGGTCCACATCGAAGACACGTGTTCCCTTCCAAGGACCTTCCGTATAACAGCCATCTTCTCCAACCGGATTTAAGACTGGTAAATCGTACTTCTTTCCCACTTCGTAGTCATCTTGCCCAAAAGCAGGTGCAATATGAACGATCCCAGTTCCATCGGTCATCGTAACATAATCAGCACAAGTGACATAGAAGGCTTTTTTAGAGACGGAAAGGAAAGGAAGTAATTGTTCATATTCCATGTACTCTAACTCTTTTCCTTGATACTCTTTTAAAATCGTATACCCTTCTCCTAACACTTTCTTGGCAAGTGCTTTTCCGATGATGAACTTGTTTCCCTGTGATTCGGCAAGAACATACTCTTCTTTTGGATTCACTGCCAAAGCGACATTAGAAAGTAATGTCCAAGGAGTGGTCGTCCAAACTAAAAAGTAGACATCTTCCCCTTTCTTTTTCATCGGAACGATGACGGTATTGGCTGTTACTTCTTTGTAGCCTTGTGCTACCTCATGAGAAGCAAGTCCTGTTCCACAACGTGTACAGAAAGGTAAGATCTTGTATCCTTCATAGAACATATCTTCTTCAAAGAATTTCTTTAGGATCCACCACTCTGTTTCGATATAGTTATTATCATAAGTCACATAAGGATGTTCAAGATCGATGAACTGACCCATGCGTTTGGTTAGATTAGAGAATGCTTTCTCATTTTCCCAGACACTTTCTTTACACTTTTCATTGAAAGGTTCAATGCCGTACTTCTCGATTTCTTTCTTAGAATTGAAACCAAGTTGCTTTTCTACTTGTAACTCTACAGGTAAGCCATGGGTATCCCAACCTACTTTTCTTAAGACTTGGTACCCCTGCATCGTCTTGTACTTACAGAACGTATCTTTTAAGAACTTCGCCATCATATGATGAAGTCCTGGCATCCCATTGGCTGTCGCCGGACCATCATAAAATACAAATCGTTTCTTTTCGTCTCTTGATTCAATACTCCTTTTTAAAATATCGATCTCATCCCAATATGCAAGATAAGACTGTTCTATTTCACTGATTTTCCCTTTTTTTAATTTTTCAAATTTCATCCTAATTCTCCTTCCTTAACAAAAAAGAATTCATCCAGCAAAGGACGAATTCTAAATCGCGGTACCACCTTTTTTCACAAGCAAAGACTTATGCACTTGACGAAGTAACGGTTCGACCGGTTCTATCTTATCCATAAAACACACTTGAAAGTGATCTGAAGAAAGCGATCTTATCTTGTTTCACCAACCCAAGACTCTCTCGTAAGATCCCTCTTTCTTCCGTCTTTCGCACTTGTTTTCAAAATCGAATTTACTATAACACAACTTTGGGTGGATTTCAAGATTCGCCTTTACTTTCTTCGATTCTCACTGATCAAATCCTGTGGAACAGTCAACTGTTTGATCCGCTCGATCACTCTTCGTGCTTTCACTTTCTCAACACCACTAGAAGTCATGGCAAGATGGGCTTCTAACTGCGTAAGATCAAAGTTTGACGTAAAGAACGTCGGTAAATGTTCCTGCATCCGATACTGTAAGATGGGTCCTAATACTTCATCTCTTGCCCAAGCGGTCATATTTTCAGCCCCAATATCATCAATCAGTAAAAGTGGCGAACGTTTTACTTTTTCAAACTTTGCGTCGAAGTCTTGAAACGACGCTTTTAAATTTCGCAAGAATTCTGGAAAATAGATCATCGCACTCGCTA
>CAZJUW010000094.1:0-4276 GCA_964549325.1 uncultured Muribaculaceae bacterium | reverse complement strand
ATAAGAACATTTTTGTCCTTATTTAAGTTCTCCTTTCGGCAGCCTCTTTGACGTTCTATTTTATCGAAAAGCACAAGAAAAAGGTAGCCAAAACTACCTATTCCATAAATTCATCTTCTAAGGCATCTAACGGTTCTTCATCCGTAAACTGTTTCTGTAAGTCATACTCGACATTCTGGTAACGTTTTAAACCCGTACCAGCAGGGATCAGTTTTCCAATGATGACATTTTCCTTGAGTCCTTCAAGTGGATCGACTTTGCCTTTGATAGCAGCATCAGTCAAAATTCTCGTCGTCTCTTGGAATGATGCAGCGGATAGGAAGGAATCCGTCTCCAAAGATGCTTTTGTAATACCTAAGATAACAGGTTTCCCCGTCGCTGGTTTCTTACCTTTGATGATCGCTTCTTTATTGGCTCTCGTGAAGTCATGAATATTGACAAGTGATCCTGGTAAGAATGTCGTATCACCATTTTCCACGATACGGATCTTATTGATCATACGACGAGCGATGATTTCGATATGTTTATCTGAAATATCAACACCTTGAGAACGATAAGTATTCTGAATTTCCTTTAAGATATATTCCTGGGTTGTAATTGGATCAGTCACAGCTAATAACTCTTTCGGGTTGATTGCTCCTTCTGTTAAGCATTGACCACAGACGACCGTATCACCTTTCTCCACAGCAAGCTTTGTTCCATAATTCGTAACGTGTTCTTTCGTCTCCACCTTATTGGTGATAGAAATTTTGAACTTTCCATGATCTTCAGCGATCTTGGTAACCTTACCATCGATTTCTGCGATCGTTGCTTTCCCTTTCGGATTACGTGCTTCGAATAACTCTTGTACTCTCGGTAGACCTTGAGTGATATCTTCTCCACCTGCGACACCACCAGTATGGAACGTACGCATGGTTAACTGAGTACCCGGCTCACCGATAGACTGAGCAGCCATAACTCCGACAGCCTCTCCAATTTCAACTAAGTTACCTGTGGCCAAGTTGCGTCCATAACATTTCTGGCAGACGCCATTGATCGTATTACATGTCAGAATCGTACGAATTTCAACTTCTTTGACACCTGCTGCAACAATCTTATCTGCCAAAGACTCCGTGATAAACTGTAACTTATCAGCAATCATCTCTTTCGTCTCAGGATTTAACACCTTCTTATTCGTGTAACGTCCAACGATACGGTCACGTAAACTTTCGATAATGGTACCATTCTTCTCATTGATGAAGTCAGATACGACGACACCTTGATCAGTACCACAGTCTTCTTCTCTTACGACCATATCCTGCGCCACATCGACCAAACGTCTCGTTAAGTAACCAGAGTCAGCTGTCTTCAGGGCAGTATCAGCACTACCTTTTCTAGCTCCATGCGTTGATAAGAAGAATTCAGCAACAGAAAGTCCTTCACGGAAGTTAGAAAGAACTGGAATTTCGATCGGATCTCCGTTTGGTTTACTCATAAGTCCACGCATACCTGCAACCTGTGTGAAGTTTGAGATATTACCACGAGCCTTAGAGTTCATCATCATGAAGATTGGGTTTTCAATATCTGCTTTTGAGATTCCTTCAAGTTCTTTTTGAACCTTTCCAGTCACACCATGCCATGTTTCGATCACTTTATTGTGACGTTCTTCTTCAGTAATCAAGCCTTTGGTGTACTGTTTATTGATCTTATCCACCATTGCTTGTCCTTCTTGAACATATTCTTCTTTATGCTTACTTGTTGCAACATCGGCAATGGAAATTGTGATTCCAGCAAGCGTTGAATACTTGAAACCTAAGTCCTTCATCTTATCCAACATGACAGATGTTTCTGCCGTCTTATAACGTTTGAATACTTGAGCGATCAACTTTTCCAAAGTACCTTTTGCAAATGGAGCAACGAGTTCCATCTTAGAAATTGCCCCTGGAATATTCGTTCCACGCTCTAAGAAATACTTACTAGGCGTAATCCGTTGAATATTTTCATCCGTCGGTTCGTTGACGTATGGGAATGAATCCGGTAAGATCTCATTAAATAATAACTTACCAACAGTTGTTACTAAGTACTTATCTTGTTGATCTTCCGTAAACAATTTGTATTTGAATGAATTCACTGGAATGGCGATACGTGCATGAAGAGATAGTTCTCTACGATTATATGCCATTAAAGCCTCAGCATCATTTTTGAAGACGCGGCCTTCGCCTTCAATTCCAGCTTTCTCCATCGTGATGTAGTAGTTACCCAAAATCATATCCTGTGATGGTGTTACGATCGGGTCACCTGACTTCGGATGAAGTATGTTATTCGAACCAAGCATCAACATTCTAGCTTCTGCTTGTGCTTCCTCCGAAAGTGGTACGTGAACAGCCATTTGGTCACCATCGAAGTCGGCGTTAAAGGCAGGACATACCAGTGGATGCAACCGAATGGCCTTTCCACCAACTAACTTTGGTTCAAATGCTTGAATACCAAGTCTATGTAGTGTCGGAGCACGGTTCAAGAGAACTGGATGCTCTTTGATGACGTCTTCAACCACATCCCAAACAAGAGGATCTTGGTTTTCAATCAAACGTTTTGCGGCCTTGATATTATGGGCAATATCGCGAGTCACTAAACCATTGATAACATGTGGCTTAAATAATTCCAAAGCCATTTCTTTTGGAATACCACACTGGTACATCTTAAGGCTAGGTCCAACGACGATAACCGAACGACCAGAGTAGTCAACACGTTTCCCTAATAAGTTCTGACGGAAGCGTCCTTGTTTTCCTTTTAACATACTAGAAAGTGACTTCAGAGGACGATTTCCGGCACCAGTGACGCTTCTGCCACGTCTACCATTGTCAAATAGAGCGTCAACTGCTTCTTGTAACATACGCTTTTCATTTTGAATAATGATACTTGGTGCGCCAAGATCGATCAACTTCTTCAAACGGTTGTTACGGTTAATGACACGCCGATAGAGATCGTTTAAATCACTCGTTGCAAAACGTCCACCGTCTAATTGAATCATTGGACGTAAATCTGGTGGAATGACTGGGATACAATCCATGATCATCCATTCTGGCTTTTGATTTGATTGATAGAATGCATTTAGAACGTCAATTCTCTTAAGAAGACGCGTTCTCTTCTGACCTTGAGCCGTTTCAAGTTCTTTTGAAATTTCATCGATCTCCTTCTTAAGATCTACTTTTTTCAAAAGTTCTTTAATAGCCTCCGCACCCATACCTACCTTAAAGCCATTTCCATACTTTTCATAGTAAGCACGGTATTCTTTTTCCGATAATGTCTGTTTATTTTCAAGCGGTGTAATTCCCTTATCAATAACGACATAACTGACGAAATAAAGTACTTCTTCTAAGTCTCTTGGGCTCATATCCAAGACAAGTCCCATTCTACTAGGAACACCTTTAAAGAACCAAATATGTGATACAGGACTTGCAAGTTCTATGTGTCCCATTCTCTCACGACGAACTTTAGAACGGGTTACTTCAACACCACAACGATCGCAGACAATATTCTTATAACGAACACGCTTATACTTTCCACAAGCACACTCGAAGTCTTTGGTTGGGCCGAAGATCTTTTCGCAGAACAATCCATCACGTTCCGGACGTAACGTACGATAATTGATCGTCTCAGGTTTCTTTACTTCGCCATAAGACCACTCCCTGATTTTATCAGGAGAGGCAATGCCAATCTTAATCGCTTCAAAATCATTTACTGCTAGCATTATTCATCCTCCCCTTCTGCTTCTACTAAATTGAAGTCTTCATCAGTGAGATCATCAAGCCTGATCTCTTCTTCCTCTTCGTCTTTTATTTCTGCATTTTCTTCATTTTGTGTCTCTTCTGCAACCGGTGTTGCTACCTCGAGCTCATCGACAGACAGCTTCACGTCATCGTGATCTTCTTCCTCTTCGATCTTCTTGAGGTCTAACGCCTCCCCGGATTTATTGATGATCGATACATCAAGACCTAATGCCTGGAACTCTTTCATCAAAACTCTAAACGACTCTGGAACCCCTGCTTCATTGATCTCTTGACCCTTGACGATGTCTTCATAAACCTTGACACGTCCAACGACGTCATCTGATTTGACGGTCAAGATTTCTTGCAAGGTATGTGCCGCTCCATAAGCATAGAGCGCCCAAACTTCCATTTCTCCGAAACGTTGTCCTCCAAACTGTGCTTTACCACCAAGTGGTTGTTGAGTAACGAGCGAATAAGGTCCCGTCGAACGTGCATGCAATTTATCATCGACCATGTGGTGTAACTTA
>CAZJUW010000093.1:0-4286 GCA_964549325.1 uncultured Muribaculaceae bacterium | reverse complement strand
CACTTCGCCAGCCGAAAGCACCTCTACTTTCTTCTCTTTCGGATCGGTAATCGATAGTTCCACTACTTCATAGGTAGCACCCGTCGCCATCATCCTGATAGCATCTCCAACTCTCACTTCTCCATTCATGACTCTGATCGAAATTACGACTCCGCGATAAGGATCAAAGACGCTGTCGAAGATCAAGGCCTGTAGTGGTTCTTCCACACTTCCAGCTGGCGCAGGAATTCGTTTTACAATGGCTTCTAATAACGCTGAAATCCCGGTTCCATTCTTCGCACTCGTCAAAATGATCTCATCCTCACGAAAGCCTAAAGAAGAGACGATCTCTTGTTTCACACGAGCAACGTCAGCATTCGCAAGATCGATCTTATTGATGACTGGAATGATCGTAAGATCATGTTCCATCGCTAAATACAAGTTCGCAAGCGTTTGGGCCTCGATCCCTTGCGTAGCGTCAATTACCAAGATCGCTCCCTCGCAGGCCGCTAAAGAACGACTCACTTCATAGGAAAAATCGACATGCCCTGGCGTATCGATCAAATGAAGGTAGTAGTCCTCGTTCTCATAGTGATAGGTAAGCTGTACAGCATTCAGTTTGATCGTGATCCCTCGCTCTCGTTCGAGATCCATGCTATCTAAGATCTGCTCCTTCATCTCACGTTTTTCTAATGCTCCCGTCGCTTCTAAGATACGATCAGCAAGCGTACTTTTGCCGTGATCGATATGAGCGATGATCGAAAAATTACGAATATTTTCTTTCCGCATATTACCACATCCATTTTGATTATAGCAAAAGAAAAGTGCCCTCACCAGCACTTATTGAAAGTTCCTTTTTTTCTTTCCTTTCATGGAATGGGGCCCTTTATGAAATTCGACACTTCAAAACGATTCCTCTTCCGCAACGCTTTCGAACATGCGAAAGAATGATTCAATACCCTTCTTCAATGTCTTCTCAATCTGTTTTGATATTTGAAAACTAGCATTCGATACCTTATTTTTATAAATCTTATTGTTTTCTTCCAAATAGGCATCGATATCCACCTCTTTCCCAGCTTTGATATCTTCTTCAAACTTCTGAATCTGTTCTTCCGTAAGCTCTGTCTTTTTGGCTAGCTGAAACTCATAATAACCTGTCGCTTGCGTGAAGTAAAGAGCGATGAAGATAACGAATAAGGTAAGTAGAATGATACGTGGTATATATTCTTTTTTCATTTGATCTCCTCCAGATAAGTATGAAATACATCGGCAAAGGCACTGACGCTATTGTAGACTTCTAAAATGGTATTTTCTTCCCCACCTAATTCGATCAAGATCACATTCGGGGAAAAATCTTGATTGTAGACGCCATTGACACCAGGTCCTTCCTTTTCATAGATCGTTCGCATGATGCCTGGGTACTTCTCATCTAACAGTTCTTTGAGTCTCGTCGTCACGGTGAGGTTTGCTTGATAGTTCTCATTTTCTAAGCCAATGATAAATAGAATTTTCGCATAAGTTTTATCCCCAATCTGAACGGTACTGAGATCTCGGCTGACAGAGTCGCGATGGACATCGATGAAATACGTAAGCGTCGGATTTTTCTCCTTCGCCCCTTCCATGTACATTCTACTGATCTCGTAGGAACGATAATATGGCCAACCGTTGACATTGAGTAAATCCATGACACTACTCTCTTCGACCAACGAAGGAATGCCGAAGTTCGCTAGTTTGGACTTCAAAATATAGGAAGCTGTCACGACCGTTGCATTGGTATCATAGGCATCACGATTCGCAAACTTTTCTGTTTCGTGAGTGCTATATAAGTAGACGATTGGTTCTGGCGCTTGATTATTGGTGTTTTTCGCTTCTTCGATACTCCGTTCGACGATTCCTTGATAAGCATTCTCTGTCAAGACGACGGGGTTGGTGATATAGTTGACTGTCCGTTTTAGAAAAGCGTGTGACCGCGCCACTTGATGATTTCCACTTTCTAACAGATAGGATAGAAATTCCTCCTCTGTGACATTGGCACTCAAGAAAAGAAGGAAAAAGAATAAGAAAATACCAAAGAAGTAGATCCATTTCTTCATACCATCACCAAAGACAGACTAACAAAAAAAGATGGAATACCTTGTCGGATTATATTCCATCTTTGCTACTTTGATATTTTTGATGTAACACTTCGTTGATCCCTGTCGCCAGGAGAAGTGCTAACTTGTCGATTAAAAAATCGATCTCTTTCACTGTTACCATCAAGTTATATCCAATCGGCGTTAACACTTCAAAGACTAACGATTTCATTTCCTCTTCGGAAAGTGTTCCTAATAGACCGATCATCTTCGTCTTCTCCTCGCTAGAAAGTTGTTCTTTATGGGAAAGATAGTTTTGATTCACAAATGGTGTCAATTTATGTTTTCCACGATGATAGTTGTCTTTTTGATAACTGAGTTGTTTTAATAGGTATTGAATGGTATCGGATACGATCGTGACGGCATCGACGACCGTTGGAATGCCAATCGCGATGACGGGAATGGAAATGGTCTCTTTAGAAATTTCCACCCGACTGTTACCGACGCCACTTCCTGGATGTACGCCTGTATCGGTCATCTGAATGGTCCTATTCATCCTGTCAATCGAAGAAGAAGCGAGGGCATCGATCACGATTAAGAAATCAGGCTTTGTTTCTTTGACAATTCCTACGATGACGTCCTTGGTCTCAATACCTGTCGTGCCAGTCACCCCTGGAATGAAGGAAGAAACGTTACGATACCCCTTTTCGATATTGCCACCATCTAGTAAGAATAGGTGCCTGGTTACGAAGACTTTTTCGGCCGTCTTTGGCCCTAGGGAATCAGGGGTCGATGAGTGATTGCCAAGTCCTAAGACGAGGCATGACGCCTCTTCTTTGATCCCACATTCATCTAACAATTTAGAAAACGTCTTTACAAATACTTTCGTCACTTCTTGGCGATTCTTGGTATCGGTAATGTCTTCAAAGGTAATTGTTTTGTACCTTCCAGCTTTTCTGCCAAGAAGCATCTTTCCTTCTTCATCGATCGTCATTTCATCGACCATCACCTTGCCATAAGACTTCATCTCTCTCTTGATTCCTTTTACCTCGCCACAACCTGCGATGGACTCGATGATCAAGTCCGTTCGTAAATTATGTTTTGTTAAATCGATCTCGTGCATTCTATCACCTATTTTTAATATCTACAAAAAGTACGAGTTTTATTTGCTTTTTCTTTAGAAGTTTGCTAAAATGAATATTGTTTAAAAAAGTGAGGTGAGAAAATGCCAAATATCAAAAGTGCCAAGAAGCGCGTCAAGAGTAATGCAAAACGTGCAGAAAAGAACGTTCTCATCAATTCCAGTATGAAAACGGCGGTTAAAAATGTGGAAAAAGCAGTAAAGGCTGGAAATAAGGAAGATGCAGAAAAGAATTTAAAGACGGCGATCAAACGTGTTGACAAGGCGATGAGCGCAGGTCAAGTTCACAAAAACAAAGCTGCAAGATTGAAGTCACGTCTTACAAAAATGAAAAACGGGATGGAGTAATGTTTTCATTACTTCTTTTTTTTGTTAAAATATAGATGGTGAAATTATGAAAAAATATATAATACTCATTGTGTTACTCATCCTACTTGGACTGACTTATTTTTACCGGGAAGAGATCATGGTCTTTTACGTCGATCATTTTATTCATGAAGAAAGGGAACCTTCTCTTCTTGTGAAGAATGAATACTATCGTGACATTGATTTCAACTACGTTCAGAATACCTCAAACTTTTCTCCAAATACGGAACAAGAAGTGAGAAATATCTACTATACTGTCTTGAACGCTGGTATGACCGAATTTACATTCTATTGCCAAAAGGAAGATACGGAATGTATCAGTTACGTAAAGTATCTTGCAAAAGATAAAACGGTATTATCACACATCAACAACTTCGTTCATCCTTACAATAGTTTTAAACATATCAAAACGGAATATGACAGCTTAGGGAAAGTGACCATCAAAGTGGAAAAGAGTTACACAGAAGAACAGATCGAAGCTGTCAATCTTAAAATCGATGAGATCTACGATCAATTAGTCTTGCCAAGTGCAACGAAAGAAGATAACATCAAAGCAATTCACGATTACATCATCAATAACAGCAAATACGACAGTGCGAGAAGTGATGAGAAGATTGTCGCATACGAATCCGATATCGCTTATGGAAATCTGATCCAAGGTTATGGTCTATGTGGTGGGTACACCGACAGTATGGCTCTGTTCTTAGATCGTCTAGGGGTGCGAAACT
>CAZJUW010000092.1:0-4300 GCA_964549325.1 uncultured Muribaculaceae bacterium | reverse complement strand
CTAAGACGGGAACTGAATTCTCTAGATAGATCCCATTTTCACTTGTTTCATTCAACTCTAAAGAGAGTGTACCACTCTTTAGCACATTTACTTTGTCTCCTTTGATTGTTAAAGTTAACCAGGCGTAAGATAACCCTAGTAAGAGAACGAGGACTAACGTAACAGATAAAATCACGGTTAACGTTTTCCTCTTTTTCTGCTTACTTTCTAATACGCCCCCCCCCCAGGGTCAGTTTTTCTTTTTCCACAACACACATCTCCTATTCAAATTTCATTTTACAATTGTTTCCATTTTTTGACAACCTCTTTCAACAAAAACTTGTCAAGCACTCTTACGTGAAACATGGCTAAAAACCAAAAACTGATATTTTTTTAATTGCTTTTTTCATCAAGTTCTTCATCAAAAGCATTTTTGATATGTTTACTAATGGTTTTAACCTCTCTATCAAATAATTGTGCCATTTGATCTAATGTTAACCAAACAGTTTCATCTTTATATTCACTTCAAGTTTTACCTCTTGCTTTTCAAATAGTATCATTTCATTCTTCATAGATTTCCCCTAATATTATTTCTCATTGGATCTGTTTATTCTATCAGAAAAAAGTCAAGAAAGCCTTACTTTCCTTTTGCTAAAAACAAAAAACTGGTCTCATTTTTGAACCAGTTTCTTTTCGATTCTTGAAACGATGGCATACATCAAGTAAGAGATGACTCCTAGTAGGAAAACGGATGTGATCACTAGATTGATATTAAATACTTGAGAACCATACATAATCAAGTAACCAAGTCCCTCTTTGGAAACTAATAATTCTCCCATGATAACCCCAATTAACGACATACTGATGTTGATCTTTAAAGCATTGATAAGATTCCATTTATTGCCAGGAATGATTGCTTCCAAGAAAAGCTGGCGTTTCGTTGCTTTGAAACTTTTGAGTAACGTAATGTAATTTTTATCAACACTCATGAATCCATTGTAAATGTTGATGATCGTGATAATCGCCGAAATCATGAGAGCCATGAAAATAATGGAATTGGTACTCGCTCCTACCCAAATGATGATGAGTGGCCCAAGAGCTACTTTTGGTAGTGAGTTTACGATCGTCAAATAAGGATCCATCACTTTCGCAAATTGGGGAAACCACCATAGCAGTGTTGATACAATGATCCCTATTACCATCGCTAGTGTGAAGCTTAAAATGGTCTCGTATAGCGTAATCCAAATATGATTCAGTAAGTTATTTTCTTTGGCTAGGGAAAACAGTGTCTTTACTACTTCACTAGGAGAAGAGGATAAGAATGTATTGATGAGTCCTATTCTAGCACATACTTCCCAAAGTCCTAGTAGGAAAATGATGAGGAAGATCTGAAAGAAGATCACGACCCTCTTTTCTCTTCTTCGCTTTTTTAAGAAAAGAAGGTGTTCTTGACTAGATGTGGACATCTAAATCCCTCCAAATCTTGTCATAATAGACACTGAATTCTGGAAGTTTTCGGTTTTCTATTGGTGTCGTTTTATGCTTCATTTCGATTGTATAGATCTTCTTCACCTTTGCAGGACGCTTTGTCAGTACGACAATGCGATCAGATAAACTAATCGCCTCAGCTAAGTCATGTGTCACCATAATCGCTGTTTTTCCTTCCTTTTTGATCATTTGATATACATCATCAGATAAGGCAAGACGCGACTGATAATCCAAAGCTGAGAATGGTTCATCCATCAGTAGGATATCTGGTTCTGTTGCAAGCGTCCTGATGAGGGCAGCACGCTGACACATGCCACCTGAAAGTGAACTTGGATATTTGTCTTTGAAATCACCTAACCCATAAGTATCTAATAATTTTTCTACTTTTTTCTTATTTTCCTCTGTTAAGGCTCTGGTAATCTTCAAACCTAAGAGACAGTTTTCTAAGATGGTAAGCCATGGAAATAGAGAATCTTTTTGTAACATATATCCGATTTTGATCGGATCTTTGGAAAAGGAAAAAGCCCCACTCGATTTTTCCTCTAAGCCACAGAGAATCGATAGAATTGTCGACTTGCCACAACCTGAGGGACCGACAATCGATAGAAATTCCTTTTCATACACAACAAGAGATACTTGCTTAACGGCTGCTATTTCACTCGACATATCGTGATAATTCTTACTTAAGTTTTCGATGGTTACGATTGGCTTGTTAGTCACGATAGATCAAATCTTCGTATGGCACTTTTTTCGTGAGTTCCCCGGCATCGATCATGATATCCTGTAAGTGATCAAATGACTTTTCGGCAAACTCTGTCGTCGTAGGCCATGCGTCAACTTCCCGATAACGTTTGACGACTGCTACTAGATCATTTTTAGAGGTGTCTGGAAATTCGCTCATGATTGCTTCTGCAACTTCTTCATCACTATGTTCTTGTACATAGTCAAGTCCCTTTTGAATGGCTCTAGTAAACTTCGCAATCACTTCTTTATTTTCTTCGATATAGCTTTTTCGCGCACTGTAAGAAGTGTAAGGTACAACGCCACCTAACTCTCCAATTGAAGCAACGACATAGCCATATCCTTGTTTTTCCACCTCTAAAGCATTCGGTTCAAATAAGGTTACAAAGTCTCCCGTTCCTCCGATAAATGCTCCACTCATTGCCGCAAAGGCAACTGAAGTGTCGATCGTAAGATCTTCTACTGGATCAATTCCTTGTTGTCTTAAGGCATATTCAAACGTCATTTCAGGCATACCACCTTTTCTACCACCAACGACGGTCTTGCCTTTTAAATCATCTAACGTGAAATTGTCAATCTTCTTTCGCGAGACTAAAAACGATCCATCTTTTTGGGTTAATTGTGCGAATGTTCTAAGGTAGTCTTTCTCTTCTCCATGATAGACGTAAATCGTAGCTTCGCTTCCCGAAAAACCGATTTCAACATCGCCAGATAATACAGCAGCAGTTACTTTATCGGCACCTGGTGTTAAAATCACTTCGACATCAAGTCCTTCTTCTTCAAAAAAGCCTTGTGTTAAGGCAACGTACTGTGGTGCATAAAAAATCGTATGGGCTACTTCTGCCATCCTTACTTTGATTAGGTCTTTGTCATCTTGCTTTTTGTTAAATAACACACTACAAGCAAGTAACAAAATAGCTAATGCAGCAACGATGGATATGATAATCTTTTTCAATTTCATCCTCCCTTTCTTTCAAGATATTATATGCACAGGGAGAAATAAGTTCCCATCAAAGAAAGACGCCATTTACTTTATACTAGGCGTCTTGCATGAATCAGTAGTTGGCCACCATTTTCTAGGACAACCGTCGTAAGGGTCAACATTTGATCGGTATCACTGGTAGTGGTCTTGAAGGGATACTTTGAGTGGTTACTTGCGATCAGGATAAGGTCTTTTAACGTTTCCTCATTCGCAAAGACTTCTTCGCTAGATGGGTAACTTTCTAAAGAGACTTCGACGGAAAAGATCTCATAGCGGTAAACTGCTGTATCTGTTTCTAAGAATAGGAATTGGTGTGCTCTTCCAAAGTCAGTATCTAAGTAAAGCTCTAGTTTCCGAAAAGGTAATGCTACTTCTTCAATGTTTTGCCCATAGATATTTAATACTGGGGAATTCTCAATCTGGGTTCGGTAATCGAGGAAGACACTTCCGGTATTACTTTCTTGACGATTCAGTAAGTGGGTAAGATAAAATTGGTTATCTGTTCCTTTCACGAGAAGTGTGCTTAAGACATCAGGGATTGTTAATTTCGCTATAATCTCATCATTACGGAAGACTCCTCGAAAATACTCGATACTTTTGCTACGATCTTCTTCAAAAACACTTTCGACTTGGCTAATTGCCTCTAGTTCTTCTTCCTGATTTTGCTTTTCTTCCTCTAGTACTTTTCGGTAATGCTCTTCTTGTAAATAGTTTGTAAGGTTTGATAAGGACACGATCAAGGCACTGCCAATGATGATAAGTGCTATGTGAACTAAAATTTGTTTGGTTGTTGTATTCATATGATCCCTTCCCAAGATTATCTAACTACACTGGCTTGTCGAACGACGTCGGCTGAAGGGAACTTTGCATTTATAAGTTTGTGCTTTATTTTTATCATGACCATTTTTAACAATATGTTGAGAATGACATTGTGGACATTTTGCCCCTTATATGTTATCATTATATACATCAGAGGAGTGTTATACTATGGCCAGTGAAAAGAACCCAAATAATGTAGTTATTGGTACACACTTGGCTGAATTAAGGCAACAATTTGGTTTATCCCAAAAAGAAATATGTCAAGTAATTGGTGTAAAAAGAGATACATAC
>CAZJUW010000091.1:0-4309 GCA_964549325.1 uncultured Muribaculaceae bacterium | reverse complement strand
TCGACTGATTTTAATTTGTCAATTTCCTTTGTAATCGTCTTAAATGGAACGTAATTTAGGAACCCTTCTACATCAAATAAATCATATAATAATTGTTTGAATTGTTTCTTGAACGTCTTTAAAACACCAGGTGCCATATAATAATCAAAAGCTGGAATACTTTGTCCACCATGTTGATCATTTTGGTTTGACTGAATGGCAATCGCAGCTAAGGCCGTATAAGACATGATGTCATTAGGGCATCTCAGATGCCCATGCCCTGTTGAAAATCCATCTTTGAATAACTTATCCAAATCTATTTGACAACAAGTCGTCGTTCCCATTGCCATGAAATCCATATCATGAATGTGAATCAGCCCTGAATCATGTGCGTCCGCAAACTTAGGATTCATAAGATAAGCTTTACAGAATTCTTTAGAAACAGTTGCACCATACTGCAGCATTGTTCCCATTGCCGTATCTCCATTGACATTGGCATTATCACGCTTTGAGTCTTCATCCTTCGCTGCTTTCAAAGATAACGCCTCAATCGCCTTTGCAAGACGATGTTGTCTTGAATAGAATACTTTTCTTGATTCGGCTCTTCTTTCACGATAACTAGAAAATGCTTCTAAGACATCGGCATAACCCAACTCTTTTAATGATAGTTCAACCAAGTCTTGAATGTCTTCAATCTTGATCGTTTTTTCATCCTGATAATTTTTTGTAATGAGCTCTAATACTTTTTGATAAACTTTATTCGAATCTTCTGGAGTATAGGAGTCATTTACTGTTCCATCGAAGCCTTTTTTGACTGCCATTGCGATTTTTTCACCATTGAAATCGACTTTTTTACCACTTCGTTTGATGACTTTTAACTCAGGAAATTCCACTTTCGTTGCTGTCGCCATTTTCTTACCTCCCTATGACAAAATTGTATCCTCTTTACAATTTCAATTCTATTCATCCGCTTGAAAAAAAGCAATGGATTCTCCATCAATTTTCTGAAATATTTTTTTGGTAGTTTTTGACATTCCTTATAAAATAAGCAAAAATCGAGCACTTGAAAGTGTTCGATTTACGCCTCTTTTACATATTTAAAAAATATAAGTTTTGAAAAATGATACGTTTTCTCAAAAAAATGTTTTTTTGATTTTTTTCTTTTTATGATTTCCTTATTTTATAAGGGTTTTGTGTTTTTAAAAAAATCAGTTTTTCGGCTTTTTTGATTTTTCATATTTTTTTGATTTTCTATTTTTTTAATTTTTCTAGAGGAATGAGTGAAAGTGATAATCGCTTCTTTGTAAGATCAATCCCCTCTACGTAGCAATCGACAATATCGCCAACAGCAACCACTTCCCTAGGGTCTTTAATAAAGCGTTCGCTCATCCTCGAAATATGAGCTAGACCATCATCATGAAGACCAACATCGATAAAGGCCCCGAAGTCGACCACGTTGCGAACCGTCCCCTGTAGTTGATCTCCAACATGAAGATCTTCTAACTTTAAAACATCCGTACGAAGAAGTGGTTTTGGCAACTCATCCCGAGGATCTCTACCGGGATTTTCCAAAGAAGAAATGATATCTTCTAACGTATAGTGATCAATAGCAAGTTTCTTACTGTAATCAGCAATCGAGATATGTTTGAGTTCTTCTACTAAGGCTTCCGTTCCAATCGAAGAAAGATCAAAACCAAGTACGTTTAACAGTTCTTCTGCTTTTTGGTAGCTCTCAGGGTGTATGGATGTCTTATCTAGCGGATTCACGCCATCCAAAATGCGAAGGAAGCCAATCGATTGTTCGTAGGTTTTTTCACTCATCAACTTCTTTAGTTGCTCTCGATCCTCAAATTTCCCCTTTTCATCGCGCACTTTTAATAATTTATCGATGACCTTCTTGCCTAAACCAGATACGTATTGTAGTAAAGAAGCACTCGCTGTATTGATATTTACTCCTACCTGGTTCACCGTCTTCGTCACAATAAAATTTAATGACTCATCTAACTTCTTCGCAGGAACATCGTGTTGATAAAGACCAACTCCGATACTTTTGGGATCGATCTTGACGAGTTCTGAGAGTGCATCTTGAAGCCTACGACCGATACTGATCGCACTACGTTTTTCAACCGTCAAATCGGGAAATTCTGAAATTGCTAGAGGAGATGCCGAATAGACAGAAGCCCCTGCTTCACTTACGATCACGTACTCGACTGGTCGCCGTGCTTCTTTGATCGTATCGGCGATAAATGCTTCGCTTTCCCTCGAAGCTGTTCCATTTCCAATTGCAATGAGATCGATCTGATACCGATCGATAAGATCCAGTACTGTCTTTTTGCTTTCCACAATCTTCAAATGTGGCTCTGTTGGATAAATGACAGCAATCTCCTCTGGCTTTCCCGTCTTATCCAAAACGGCTAATTTACAACCTGTGCGGAAAGCTGGATCATATCCTAATACGACTTTATCTTTGATCGGTGGCGTTAAAAGTAAATTTTCTAAGTTATGAGAAAAATTATCGATCGCCCGATCTTCTGCAATTTCTTTTAAACTCGCTCGAACCTCCCGTTCGACGCTTGGATAAATTAGCCTACTCAGACTGTCATCAATCGCCTCTTTGACGATAGGCACTACAAAAGAGTGCTCTGACGATATCATCTTACGATAAAGATAAGAAAGAATCGCATTTTGATCTACAGTAATCGATACTGAAAGAACGCCTTCCTTTTCGCCCCGATTGATCGCCAAAATGCGATGCGGTTTGATAAAGTTCACCGCTTCCGCATGTTCATAGTACATTTCGTAGATTCTTTCCTCATCTTCAGCATGACGCTTTTTCTTCGAAATCATCACACCATTTTGACACACGTAATTACGGATCCACTTACGATAATCCGCTTGATCACTTACCATCTCCGCAATGATGTACTTTGCCCCTTCCACGGCCTTTTCGACCGTTGGAACTTTTTCAGTCAGATAAGGTTTTGCCAAAGAATCAATACTTCCGGTAGTAGGAAAGGACAGGAGCTCTTTCGCGAAAGGTTCCAAGCCCAGTGCAATCGCTTCTGTCGCCTTGGTCTTCTTTTTCTCTTTATAGGGTCGATATAAGTCTTCCACTTCTACTAATTTCTGACAAGCGAGGATCTCACCTTTTAATTCTTCCGTCATCATCCCCTTTTCGTCAATCAGGCGAATGACATCTTCCTTTCGCTTTAACAAATTGACTTGATACTCATATGCTTCGTTAATCACCCGAATTTGTTCCTCATTGATGGCACCAGTTGCCTCCTTTCGGTAACGAGCAATAAAGGGAATGGTGTTCCCTTCTTCTAACAATTGCAAGACCGTACGTACCTGTTTTTCTTGAATCGATAAATTCGCTGCAATTTCTTTTACAATATGATCATTCATTCTTTCACTCTCCTTCGTTAGTTTATCAAACCAAACCAAAAGTGAAAAGAAGAGAACGCAAATTTGACAAGAAAAAGATTGGATTAAAAACCCAATCTCAGAATTTCAAATGTTACATTTTTAGAGATACCTTCCGTTGCACTTTCACTCTCATATAATAGATCAAAGTCATAGGCACGTCCAATTCCAATAGCGCTTCCCCGATCTAAGACGATAGCTAAAATCGGTTCACTGGAAAAGCGCGTATTTGTCATACGAACGATGGTACCAAAATCGTACTTAGGATCCCCAGCAACAATTCTTACCATACCGTAGACAGCATCGTGATAATAGATCCCGTTCTGATAAATGTTAAAGCCTGAAGAAGTATTTCCAGAACATCCTTGGCAATCCGGTCCATAACCACTCACCTTCCCTGTGAATGTTTCCAAAACCTTTTCTTCCATAGAAGCCGTCCCTTGCACAGCTGGTTTTTCTTCGCCATTTGGAACCCCTATTTGATCTTGCGTGATCGCCATTTCGGCTTGTGATGTTGCATCTGCCTCTTCCAGTTCTACTTCTTGTACTTCTATTACCTCTTCTTGTGAAGCCACTGTTTCCATCATCCGCTTCGTCGAAAGATAGACAAAATCGCCACGGTTGATCTCTTTCTGTTGGTTTTCGATCACGCTATAACCAGTGGTAACATTCACCTGTGTTGCCGTAGCGATGATCGCGATGGATAAAACAGCATTGATGCCACTAACGAGATACTTAGTCCATAATTTCATGCATTTCTCCTTTATGTATTCCCATCGTACCACACCAAGGCGCGGTACACAATCATTATATGACAAACAAGGTGTCAACAGAACTGTAAATTTATGCCAAAAAAGAGGTTTCCCTCTTATTTTTGAGTTTTAATTACAACAATTTCTTCTGG
>CAZJUW010000090.1:0-4315 GCA_964549325.1 uncultured Muribaculaceae bacterium | reverse complement strand
CTGTCTTGATTACGAGTTACTAAAAAGATCAAAACAACTTTATTTGGGAGAGTAGGTTCTCCCTTTTTGATTTGTTGCCCGCTTGACGAATTGAGTTTCTTGTATTAAACTTTGAATAGATCAGAAAGCGATGACGGGCTTGGAAACCTAGCAGCGATTATCATTGAGGGATTCTTAGGAATAAGTAGAGTGGAACCGCGTAGTGATACGTCTCTACAACCAAAGGTCTCTTTTATTTTTAGGAGGAGAAAATGGAAAAAGTAAAGATGGAACAGATCGTGAATTTCTGTAAGCAGTATGGTTTTGTATTTCAGGGAAGTGAGATCTATGATGGTCTTGCGAATACTTGGGATTATGGTCCTTTAGGCGTAGAACTAAAAAATAATGTTAAGAAGGCTTGGTGGAAGCGCTTCGTTCAGGAACGGAAGGATAGTTATGGCATCGATGCAGCAATCTTAATGAATCCAAGAGTTTGGGAAGCAAGTGGACATATTGCCAGTTTTACGGATCCTTTAATTGACTGTAAACATTGTAAGACAAGACACCGTGCTGATCAGTTAATTGAGGGGTTTACGAATGAGATTCATCCTGATACGTTATCGGATCAGGAAATGCTTTCATATATTCGACAACATCAGATCCCATGTCCAAAGTGTGGGAAATGTGATTATACAGAGATTCGGGAATTCAACTTGATGTTTGAGACAAACCGAGGCGTCGTGAAAGATAGTGGAAGTGTCGTCTATTTACGCCCTGAGACAGCACAAGGAGAGTTCGTGAATTTCTTAAATGTTCAGCGTACCATGCGAGCGAAAATTCCTTTTGGAATCGGTCAGATTGGAAAAGCTTTCCGAAATGAGATTACACCAGGAAACTTTACATTCCGGACGATCGAATTTGAACAGATGGAACATCAGTGGTTTTGTAAAGAAGGAACGGATAGTGAATTTTATCAATATTTCAAGCAGTATGCGTTAGAATTCTTATTAGATTTAGGACTTCAAAGGGATCATTTTCGTTTCAAAGATCATGAGAAGTTGGCCCATTATGCGAAAGAAGCCTGTGACATTGAATATGCTTTTCCAATGGGGTGGGGTGAACTCTGGGGAACTCATAACCGGACGAATTACGATCTTTCACGTCACCAAGCTTTTTCAAAGAATTCTATGGAATACTTAGACCCAGAAACACATGAAAAATACATTCCTTACGTCGTGGAGTCTTCCGTCGGCTGTGATCGTATGACGCTGGCAGTGTTATGTGATGCTTATGCGGTGGAAGAATTAAAAGAAGGAGACAGTAGAGAAGTATTGCACTTACATCCCGTGTTAGCCCCTTACAAGATTGCTGTGTTACCACTCGCGAAAAAATATCATGGTAAGAAAGCTTTAGAATTATTCGAAAAGTTGTCAAAACAATTCATGGTGACTTACGACGAAGCAGGTTCGATTGGAAAAAGATATCGTAGACAGGATGCGATTGGAACTCCTTACTGTTTAACCGTTGACAATGACACCTTAGAGAAGGAAACAGTGACGATTCGCGATCGGGATACGATGGAACAAATTACGTTAAAGATCGAGGAAGTCATTCCTTATTTAGAAGACAAAATCCGCTTTTAGTCTTCTTTTTTTGACAGAATGAGTAATCTGTGGTAAAATGTGCTTACTTTTAGGAGGAATGGTTATGTTGGAACAGGTGGGAACAATTCCTGAAAATCGATTTGTCTCAAAGAAGCCAAAATTTGTAGCAGAACGAGATGACGATGTATTAAACGATTATATCGATGCTTTGAGTGTGTTAAGTTATTTATGGCAAAATTGTCATTTTTGTTTTTGTGGCGATCAGATCAACCGCAAGATCCAGGAGATGGAGCAATATGCGAAAGTACATCGTATCCCCGTGACAGATGTTTATTCTTTCCTTGCGAAAAGGAACAATGAAACTTATGGAGTTCGTTTTGAACGAAATGAGAAGGAAACTTTCGTGATGGTTGACCGTGTCTTTGCGGTGCCCAATCGGAAACAGTTCTTATATGGTAAGACGAGTGTTGTCTTCCTATGTGAGACACGTACCGCTAGCGTAATGCCATATGCTGTCTATACGATTCCGCCTATGTTTACTTCTGAAAGCGGTATTGGCTACGCTGCAAGCAAGGAACAACTTTCCGCAATTACGAAAGAAAAGGTCCGCTAGGATCTTTTTCTTTACACTTTATTTGTTAATTTTGAACAATTCTTCATAGAAAAAACGATAATCTGGATATAATACAAGTAGAAGGGTGCATTCGTTCATTGCTTCATAGATCGTCAGGTGGGAATTAGACATATGGTTTTGTGAGGGAAGATAGACAAGCTCTTCAAAAAGATAGAAAGGAAGGAGTGTCGAGGAGGTCTACTCGACAGGTGGTATTTATGTTAGATCGCGATACGAGAGCTTATGCTTCTCCATCTAAATATGTTCAGGGAAGGTATTTACTGGAGAATGTATATCAATATACGAATTTATTTGGAAAGAATATCTATATTTTATTGGATGGAAACCTATATCAAGAACTGAAAAGTAGGTTAGAACGGGCCTTTCGTGGGCAAGGAGCGAAGGTTTTAGTTGACAAGTTTACAGGAGAACTTTATCAAGGAGAAGTGGATCGAATTTTAAAGGCGTTAGAGGGAAAACCGATCGATGTCGTTTTGGGAATCGGTGGTGGCAAGACACTTGATACGGCGAAGATGATCGCCTCTCAACTAGAAAGTGCTCTTATCATCATGCCAACGGCAGCCTCGACAGATGCACCTACCAGTGCCTTATCTGTCGTCTACTTCCAAAATGGTCGACACTCTCATGAAGTGTTTCACAAGAAAAATCCGGATATTGTCTTAGTGGATACTTCCATTATCATCAATGCTCCCGTTCGTCTTTTGGTATCAGGAATGGGCGATGCGCTAGCTACCTTTTTTGAGGCACGTGCTTGTCGTGAATCACAGGCTATGAACTTCATACTAGGAGGAACGAGACAGACACTGTTAGGTTGGACGACAGCCAAAACTTGTTACGAAACACTCTTACAGGACGGCCTCAAGGCCAAAATATCCTGTGAAAATGGTGTAATTACAGAGGCTTTTGAAAATGTCGTCGAAGCAAACACGCTTCTTTCGGGCATTGGCTTTGAAAGTACCGGTTGTGCGGCAGCTCATGGAATTCATGATGCACTTACGTTACTTGAAGAGACGGCGAAGTACTATCATGGTGAAAAAGTAGCCTTTGGAACGCTTTGTCTTCTATTCTTAGAAAACCGAACCGAAAAGGAAATTAAAACAGTGTATGAATTTTGCCATAGCATAGGACTTCCGCTCACACTCCAAGATATTGGTATAACTGATCATAGCCGAGATCATCTACTTCCTATCGCTACGGCCGCCAGTGAATCTAGTCTATTACATAATGAACCGGCTTCGATTACACCAGAACGAATTTATGGTGCGATGTTGTTAGCGGATTCCTATGGAAAGAAGTTCTTAGCCAAATGAAAAGTCCTCATCCAGAAGACTTTTTTATTGATATAGTTCCTTTTTTAAATTATCTAAGTTTTGGTTCATGATCGTTAAGTAATCGTCATTGTTGTCTCGCTCTTGATCAGTGATATTATCGAGTCGTCGGAAAGTAATCGTCTCGGCATTCGTTGCCTGGATGACTTCGTTTACGGCTTCTGGGATATCTTCATATTCAAGCGCAAAGATATAAGTGACTGTACCGTTGGCAAGAGCTGTAATCGCATCACTGATATTCTTACTTAAATTTTCCGTATCATCATCTAGAGAGATCACGGTAAGACCATATTTTTCTAAACATTTCAAAATGTCATTAGATACGATGATCGTCTTATTCACAGCATTTTCGGATGCTAAGCGAAACTGTGCATCGAGTTCTGATAAATCGACAGTGAGAGCTTCATAGTTTTCTTCAATCTCTTTTTTTAGAATGACGCTGTCAATATATTCTTCGAGTCCTTTTCGAATATTTTGGCTGATCATCAAGAGATGAGATGGGTTTAAGAATAATTCTTCTACACCATAAGTCGTCTCTAACACGTAGGTGCTGTCGATAATCGGCAAATTAGGATTTCTTTCTAATAGATCGACGACAATTTCTTGTTCGTTTGATAATCCATTGTAAATAAAGAGATCAGCTTTACTGTAGTCATTTAACTGTTTTTCGGTTGACTTGTATTTTTTGATATCAGTACCGTCAGGATAGATCGAAGAGATAATCGCATGATCTCCATAGAGCCTGCGCGTGATGTATTCAATGGGATAGG
>CAZJUW010000089.1:0-4341 GCA_964549325.1 uncultured Muribaculaceae bacterium | reverse complement strand
GGCGTATGATGATTGATTGATCCCTAAGGAAACGGCCATCTGCCTTTGTGTTAAGTGCCTACTGAGTCGAAAGGCCCGTAACCGTTTGCCCAGTTCCTTGGTCGTGATAATTTTACCGTGCGGATAATAGTCTTTTTCGTCGGATAGGCCAAATAAATATTGGATGTTCGTATGAAAGTGTTCCGCCAGGAAGAGGATCTTCTGTAATGGAAAATCAACATCCCCTAACTCCCACATCGCATAGGTCGTGCGCTTTACGCCAAGTAACTTTGCCATCTCCATTTGTGTTAAGTCATGGTCTTCTCTTAAATCACGGATTCTTTGAAATTTCATACTACATCACCTAAGGACATTGTAAACATCGCCACATTATTCTTTTTTATTTTGTCAAATAATTTGATAAAAATGGGAAAATATACAAAAAAATGAAAAAAATTGAAATTTTTTGTTGCAGATGCCCTAGTTTCTGCGAATGATATAAGTGAGGAGGAAAGATGACAGTGAAACGACTGGAGTGGGTGCGGCAGAGTGGTAGTAAGGACTGTGGTGTCAGTTGTCTACTCATGATCGTCCGTTATTATCACGGTAATGTGACGAAAGAATATCTACGCGAACTGACTCATACGTCCAAGGATGGAGTTAGCGCCTACTTTCTCGTAGAGGCAGCGAAAAAGATTGGGTTTTCTGCGAAAGGACTCAAGGGAGATTATCGTCTTTTAAAGAGACAGGATCTTCCGATGATAGCCCATCTTACTTTAGAAAAAAATTATCAGCACTTCGTCGTTCTTACGAAGATCGACAAGAGGGCCGAAAAAGTCACCTTGTTGGATCCGAGTCGAGGGACGAGAAACATTCATTTCAAAGATTTTGATAAGATCAGTACCAATCGTTATGTGTACTTGAAACCTAATAAACCATTACCCCAAATGAGGCAGAAAAGAATATTACCCCAAATAATATTCGCCTTATATAGAAATTATCCTTATCTCTTTATCAAGATTTTTGTTCTATCTCTCTTTTATATCGTATTGAGCATGGTTTTAGCTTTCTCGGCGAAGTACTTTATGGAAGAGGCTATCACTCCGATGATGTTTCAAAGTGCGAAAGTATTGTTTTACTCTCTCTTGGGATTCGGGATTTTAAAGATGGGCTGTACTTTTTTAAAACAACGCGAACACCTTTATGTTAATCAAGCCTTTCAAACAAACCTAGTGGAAAGTACGCTGCGTCAACTGCTCTTTCTTCCTCATCTTTATTATAAAAATAGAACGACTGGTGAGATTACGAGTCGCATACAGGACTTAGAAGTCGTAAGTTCTTTTCTAGAGCGGACCTTTTCTTGTGTGACGGATTCTCTTTTTTTACTCGTCTTATCGTGTTTTCTATATATCATCGAAAGGAGGTTTCTTTTTTTATTCTTAGGAGTAGGTGTAATTACTTTCCTGTTTCTCTTTTTATTTCGCAAGTCCCTGGCAAAGAGTCTTACGGATTGTAAAGTGTCCGCTGGGTTATTTCAGTCTCAGTTTGTGGAATCACTAGAAGGAATGGAGTGTATCAAAGGACTTCACTTGGAAGAAGAAATGTTGGATACATTGACTTCCAGTTATCGTTCTTTCTTTCGTAAGCGCGTGAAGTTAACACAATTTTATTCTCTTTTGACGATTGGAAAGGAGGGACTCTTCGAACTTGGAAATTTGCTCTTCTGTTTACTAGGAAGTTATTTAGTAATTGAAGGAAAATTATCGCTTTCGAGTTTTATCGTCTATCAGAGTTTTCTTTCTTATTATGTCTCTTTACTCGAAGGTTACGCATCATTGTTGCTAGACTATCAGGAGGCAAGGGTGAGTTTAGAGCGAATCCAGGAACTATATGACGTTCGTATGGAGGACTTTCGTTATCGTAAGAACTATGAATTGCAACCAGATTTAGGGGAAATTTCGATTCGCCATCTTTCCTATCACTATGTACCATCTACGGCCATTTTGGATGATCTCTCACTGGAAATCACGAAAGGAAGTAAGGTGTTACTTTATGGAGATAGTGGTAGTGGTAAAAGTACGTTAGCGAAGATGCTGATGCGCTATTTCGAAGTGCCGAGCAATCATCTTTTTCTGGCAAAAGAAGATATCAATCGCTTTCATTTGAGTTATCTAAGAGAACATATCACTTACGTGTCCCAGACGGATTTTCTGTTTACAAAGTCAATCTATGAGAATGTGACGTTGAATCGAGAGGTTTCTTATTCAGAATTCTTGAGGGTTGCGAAGATGACGGGAATTGATAAACTCGTGCAAAATGATCAAATTGGCTACGACAGGCTCTTAGAAGAAAATGGATTCAATCTGTCAGGTGGAGAGCGAGAACGGATCATTATCGCAAGAGCGCTGCTTAAGGAGAGTGATCTCTATATCTTCGATGAGTCGTTTCATCAGATTGATATTGCTAGTGAACGAGAGATCTTGAAAAATATCTTCGAATGGAAAAAAGATCAGACAATCTTAGTCATTTCCCATCGGTTTGATAACTGTGATCTTTTTGATCAAAAAATGAAATTAGAGAAGGGGAAAATCAATGAGAATGCATGAAGTGGACCTCCGCACTTGGGAAAGGGAAGATATCCCGAAAGATCGACTTGCCTATATCCTGTTTTTTCTAGCGATGATATGCTTTACTTTCTTTTTATGCCAAACGAAGATCACGAAAATGCATTCCTATCAGGCGGTATACTTGAAAGAGGATACGTTTCAAGTGCTTGTTCCCATTCAGGAGTTACCGACGGTGATTACGAAGAGAAGATTAAGGGTTGGGAAAGAGGAGTATCACTATCAACCGTTAGAGATCAAAGAAGAGATTCTATTAGGAAGTACAGGTTATCAGAAAGAAGTTGTTTTAAAGATCGATCTGCCACCTCGCTACTACCAAGAAAACATGATGCTTGAATTTGCTTTAGAAGATACACCACGTTCTATTTTACAAATATTATGGGAAGGACTAGGAAAGAATGAAACAGATGACTGATTTAGAACTCGTCGATACGAAAGGCGGTTTTTCCGTCATGGCAGGAGCGGTGATCGTTGCAGCACTGATCTTTATCATCGGCGTTATCGACGGGATCGTACATCCCAAAAAATGCAATGAATAGGAGGCTGAAATGCAAGAACTAACACAAGAAGAATTAGAATTAACGGAAGGAGGCGTGACGATTTCGAGTGCCTTACTAAATTCGTTTTCTAGTATCATCAAAATTTTATTAGAAGTGGGAAGGAGTCTCGGTTCGTCAATTCGACGCATCGAAAGTGATCAAGTATGCCCAATCAAGTAACAAAAGAGAAAATCCTGCATATCATATTACAGGTTTTCCTAGGCGTTTGTATCCTATTGGGCGGAAGCATTATCAGTTTATGCCTCTATCGTTTAGGATTTCACGTAGGAATTTTCCTGCGCTCTGCCTATGAAATCGTCACCCAAGTGGCATGTTCAATCTAAATTTGGCGAAAACGTAAAAAAATTGTAAAAATTTCTT
Organism: uncultured Muribaculaceae bacterium; assembly: GCA_964549325.1. GTDB lineage: Bacteria > Bacillota_I > Bacilli_A > RF39 > UBA660 > CARZYU01. The sequence continues at coordinate 818 of CAZJUW010000089.1, read as the reverse complement.
GTAAATTCGACAAGTGAATGCTATAATTTTTGGTAGAAAAGCGAAGGGAGGGATAGGAAATGACGCAGATTCAAGTTCAAGTAAAAAATGGAAATGTTGACATGGCTTTGAAAAAATTAAAGCAAAAAGCTGCCAGAGACGGATACCCTTCCGAGTTTAAAAAGCATGAAAATTACGATAAACCAGGAGTTCGTAGAAGAAACGCAAAGAAGGAAGGCATCAAGAATTCCCGCAAGAGAAATCGCAACAATCGCAATGCAGGGAGAGACTAAGGTCTCTTTTTTCTTTCCTATCATAAAATAGAAAGGAGAAGTTTATGAAGAAGACATTTCAAATCACGGAAGCGAATTTACCAGATACGAAAGGGATAAAGTCCCTTCGCTTTGTCGTTCTTTCAGATGTTCACTTTCATCGTGAGATGAAAGAAGAAAAACTGTCTCGTATTCTTTCAATGATTGCATCACTAGTGCCCGATTATATTCTCTTTCCTGGAGATTATATCGATTGTACGGATGAGATTAAGAATGTGCATGCCAGAAAGCGCTCGCTTGCTTTTTTAACCAACCTCGCTTTGATTGCGCCGGTATTCTTTACGCTAGGAAATCATGACATCGGTAAGAAAGGAAAACGTGGAAACAGATCATGTCGCGAGGAAGAGATCCCTAAAGAATATCTTGCGACGCTAAGAAAGATTCCAAATTTCTATTTGTTATGTAATGAGACAAAGACGATTGCGAAAGATTCGCTCACAGTTACGGGTTATGTCCAAGATCTAACCCATTACTACAACAAAGAGTTAAGCAATCGCGATGTCTTCT
>CAZJUW010000088.1:434-4423 GCA_964549325.1 uncultured Muribaculaceae bacterium | reverse complement strand
AAATTCTATTTTGAAACAGGATGATCTCATGATAAAAGGGGTTCCTGCCTACAACCGAAACAAGCCATTTCATAAGGTAGAGTCCAACTGGCTAGGCTACTTGTTAACCTGGCACGATAACACCTATTATTTCATGGGTGATACAGATCTTTTAGAAGAGCAGAAGTCATATTCCTGTGATTATTTATTTATCCCAATTGGTGGGATTTATACGATGGATTACCAAGAAGCAGCCCTTCTTACGAATGAAATTCGTCCTAAAGTAGTCATTCCCATCCATTTTGGTAGTATTGTAGGAGAGGCTTCACTTTATGGAAAATTCATGAGTCGGTTAAATCCGGAGATCGAATGTCGAAACTTACTTTTCCCTTCCTGAATCATGCGAATACTTGAAATTGTGTGGACATTTTGCCACCCAAAAAAGAACATAGGTGGCAGTTATGAAAAAGACACCACCAAGTATGGATATGAACCGTGGAAAAGTAGAGTATTTTAAAATCAAGGACTAGAAAAAGGGGAAAAATCATTTTCCCCCAAAACTAGTCTTCTTTCCTTGCTTTTCTGTTAAAAATGGCAAAGTTACGACCAAACGTGAGAAATTTCTTGCCATAAAAACTATTGTTGACGATATAGCAATTGATATTTGAAAAAAGACCTATCTATAACCTTATATTACGATCCTATTGAATGACTATATTGGCATCATAAAAATTCCCTTGCGAACGAGTTTGTAAAAAGCTATAATCAGTGCTATAATGAAAAAGATCAATAGAAGAAAAAGAGGTTAAATATGAAGCAAAAATTGAAGGCCTGTGGCTCTAAAATAAAACACAGTTGGCTGAAGTTTTGGAAGGATCCAAAAGGTTCGTTTGCGAAATTAGGAAAGAAGATGAAGTCCTGTGTCATGGACAACCCTCTTTTCACCGTGTATGTTGTGGTCTGTGTCGTGAATGCAACGTTACTTCGCTTTGTTACGATGCACAATCTTTCAAATTATCTCAGCATCAAAGCGATCATTGCGGATACCGCTGTTACGCTTCTTGTGGGTTCTTTTTGCTATTTGATGAAGCCAAAGTACCGATTTCCTTATTTGTTCATTTGGACGATTGTCTTTACGGCAATTTGCTTTATTAACTCTATCTATTTTACATTCTATGACTCTTTTGCCTCCTTTTCAATGTTGGCCTTAACGCAATATATCGGTGAAGTAGGAGATGCGGTGACCGAAAATGTATTTCAAGCAAAGGATCTCATCTATCTTTGGGCACCCATTCTACTGATTGCTATGCATCGGCATCTTAAGAAAAAGAAACATTATGAACTTCCAGAGTCAAAGATGAGGCGCAAAAAAAGATTCCTGAAAACGATCGTGACCAGTGTGATTCTAGCAGCGATCTTTATCCTCACGATGAGTTCGCTTGACATTGGTCGTTTTTCTAAACAGTGGGACCGAAAGTATGTTGTGGAACGGTTTGGAATCTATACCTATCAATTGAATGATCTCATCAAGAGCATCGAGCCTCAGATCAATTCGGTGTTTGGGTATGATCAAGCGAAAAAAGATTTTGTGGAGTACTTCGAAGACAGAAACGAGCAGAGTGATAACGAATATACCAATATCTTCGAAGGCAAGAATGTCATTGCCATTCACGCTGAGAGCATACAGAACTTCTTGATCGATTTAACGTTCAATGGCGAAGAGGTAACCCCAAATTTAAATAAACTGGCACATGAAGGTCTATATTTCAGCAATTTCTATTCGCAAGTAAGCGTTGGAACGAGTAGTGATACGGAACTTACCTTAGCAACTTCTTTGATGCCAACGAAGAATGGCACAGCTTTCGTTAGCTATGCGGATCGAACTTATATCAGTATGTATCAGTTACTAAAGGAAAAGGGGTATTATACCTTTAGTATGCATGCCAATACGGCAGACTTTTGGAATCGTCGCATCATGCATCAGAATTTAGGCTATGAATGTTTCTATAGTAAAAAGGATTATGAGGTGACTGAGGAAAATACGATTGGTTTAGGGCTTTCAGACAAATCTTTCTTTGCTCAATCAGTTCCAAAGATTAAGGAAATAAACGAACAAGGACAACCTTATTATGGAACGCTCATCATGCTTACCAACCATACGCCATTTTCAGAAACAGATAAATATGGTGAGTTTGACGTCGATATCAAAGAGACGATTACGAAGGAAGATGGTACGGAAGAAGTGATCAGTCACCCATACATGGAGGGCACAAAGTTAGGAAATTACTTCAAGTCTGTACACTATGCCGACGCTGCCTTGGGGGAATTCTTGGCGGAACTAGACGCGAATGGCTTGTTAGAAAACACGGTTTTCGTACTCTATGGCGACCACGATGCCCGTCTTCCACGAAGTGATTATATTCGTCTCTATAACTATGATACCGAAACAGATGAGGTCAAGTCGAAGGATGATCCTACTTACATCGATTTTGACAGTTATCAATATGAACTCAATCGTAAGGTTCCATTCCTCATTTGGACGAAAGACAGTAGCGGAAATGCGACTTTGAATCGAGAGATTACAAATGTCATGGGTATGTATGATGTCGCACCGACACTCGGAAATATGTTAGGGTTCTATAATCCTTATCAATTAGGACATGACATCTTCACAATTGGCGAAGAGAACATCGTCGTTTTCCCAAATAATAACTGGGTCACAAACAAGATTTATTACAATAGTCAAAAGGAAGAGTATTTACCACTGCAAGAAGTTTCGATAGATAACGAATACATCGAACGAAATACCAAGTATGCAGAGGAATTACTCGATATCTCAAATAACATTATTTCATTCGACTTATTAAAAGAAGTAAAGGAGGAAACGTCAGAGTGAAGCTGAAAAGAAAAACCAAAGTGATCTTAGTCTTGGCCCTCGTGATAGTACTTGCCTTATTTGTATTTTTCCTGATCAAGAAAACGAAAGAAAGCACCGTTACGAAGAAAGAAGCCGTAAATGAGATCGAGGAGTATGGATATACTCTAAAGAGTGGGGCGAGTCAAGATTATAAAGAACGTTTTGAAAAATTAAAAACGGTCTTGGAATCAGAGGAAGTGGACGAAGAGGAATATGTCACACTCATCAGTGAGATGTTCGTCCTTGACTTCTTCACGTTAGAAGATAAAGTTGCCAAGACGGATGTGGGAGGCACAGACTTTCTCTATGAAGGTGTGAAAGAAGATTTCTTAGAGAAAGCGATGGATACTTACTATAAGTATTTAGAAACGAATCTCGATGGAAAACGCGATCAAGACCTTCCCGTAGTGACGAACCCTAGTGTAACAGAAGTTACGCAAGAAGCATTTGCCTATGGCAATGAAAATGATGAGAATGCCTATGTTGTGACAATTTCGTGGGATTACCAAGTAGATTTAGGCTATCAAGAAGAAGCTGAGCTGATCTTTATTCATGATGAGAAAAAGTTGTCTTTAGTAGAACTAAACGAGATAGAAAGCGATAGGTAAATTTCCTACCGCTTTTTGCTACAATGAAAATAGGAAACGCGTGAGAATTCTAACGTAATAAAAACAAGATGCACTATTCGTCTGGTGCATCTTGTTTTGTGTCACTATCGTCATTGGTATTATCCGTGGTGTCCTCTTGATCTCCACTTCCATTATCGCTTCCTAGGCAGAGTGGATAATCCTTATATTTATCGTTTGAACAATCAATCTCATCATCCTCATCCGTCTCATCACCCTGATCTTCTTTTGAAGTGGAACTATTGGAACCTGATGTGGCAATAGTTAGCGTAACGGAACCACTGATGAGGTCTACACGCTTATTTGCTGGATAATCTTGATCATATACTCTGCCAGCTGTATAAGCATTCGTTGTCACTTCGTTAAATATCAAACTGACGCCATTTTTACTAGCCCATGCTCTGGCCGTTTCTTCCGTATCACCGGTGAAATCGGGAAGTAATGTGTAACTAAATCCAGTCTTATAA
>CAZJUW010000088.1:0-424 GCA_964549325.1 uncultured Muribaculaceae bacterium | reverse complement strand
CGATCAGTTCCTTTTCATAAGGATCGTTGATCGAGAAGGAGAAGGATTTTGAATCGTCATGATCAACTAGTTCCAAATTCACTTTCATCGCTTGTGTAACATCTTCGACACTAGATGGATTCAAAACATAATCCCAAAGAACCATTTTCGAACGTTCATCATAGATCATTTGACCTGTCCCTTGTAAATACAACTGTTGTAAATTGACGAGTTGTCCATTTTCTTTCGATAGCCCATTAAACATGATTTCTTTGATGATATTATAAAATGATAAGATTTGGTCTTTCGACAAGTTGGTATCAAGGTTTCTGGAAATCGTATCTAAAATATTCAATAACTGATCGACACTACTGATGGTTTTGACTTTATTTAACATTCCTTCGACGACGACTTGTTGATTCAGTCCCCGGTCCATATCACCATT
>CAZJUW010000087.1:0-4499 GCA_964549325.1 uncultured Muribaculaceae bacterium | reverse complement strand
TTGTCAATAGCGATTTTGTCAGCCTCTTTTAAATCAACTCTTCTATAGCACATCTTCTTAATTGTTCCTACTTGGTAAAAGCAAAGTTTTTTCAGTTTTTCTAATTTTTTTCCGCACTATATGTTAAAACTTCTAACACCATCTATTAGTCTACTTCGCATGGATATTTTTAGTGTGTCAATAATAAATTTCCACTTTGACAAAATTTGTATATTTTTGATTTTTTTCAATAAACTAATAAAGAAAGGAAGCATCTTTTATGGAAAAATGGAAAACGTATGTAAAATCAATTTTGATTCCCCTAATACTAGGCGGAATTGTGGGTTTTATCACAGCAGGTCGCATGGACTATCAAGGTCTTGATAAACCTCCACTTTCTCCTCCCGGAATACTTTTTCCTATCGTCTGGACGATTCTCTATATTTTGATGGGAGTATCCTATGCTATTCTAGAAGTTGAAGGAAAACACGATACACAAACGAAACGCTCTTACTACCTTCAATTAGTAGTAAACCTACTTTGGCCAATTTTCTTCTTTGTCTTCAAGTGGAGACTCTTCTCTTTCTTCTGGATTCTCTTACTACTGATCTCAGTCATCGCTATGACCATAAAATTCTATCAGCAAAACAAAACAGCGGGATTATTACAGATTCCGTATCTCATCTGGGTTTTGTTTGCCACTTACCTAAATCTAGGAATCTACTTATTGAATCGTTAATAAAGAAGACCTTATAGTCTTCTTTCATTTTGATATTCATTTTCTATCCAAGTCATAATAACATCGACAATATAGTCTTGTTCCTGTAGTGTCAAACTTCTGCCAGATGAAATCTTATGCCATTTTGCAAGACATCCTCTACAACAAGTTGCCGTTGCATGTTGGGCTAAGAATACCGGATGTCCTCTCATCGGGGTTTGTTTTCCATCGTTCGGAATGTCCGCAGGTGCAAGACGTTTTAAAATAAAATCATGGGCATGTTGTCTTATCGTATCCATTCCCTTTTCATCAATATATTTTCTTTCTTTTTCCGTCAAATGAAAACGGCTTCGAAACTTAGAATGAGACAATGCCTCTAAAATCTTTGATATTTGCTCTTTTTCTAAACTCATCGAGGAAACCTCTTACAAAGGACTTGAAGACGCTTGCAAAGGGATGGCTTTTTCACAAAATAATTGTCTTCTATAAAAGTACAGCATAAGTTAGACTTATCACGCTCCAAAGGACCATAACCTCTCTTTTCACGTTCTTTCTTGGAAAGGTGAAATAAAACTTCTGTTCCATCTTGTTCCAATCGAAACAGACGATAGTCGCTTTTAGAATGATTGAAATAGCTCTCTACGGTTTCTTTTGAAAAATCAGGATGGTCTAAGATCTCCACTAGCAAAACATCCTCTTCTAAGAAATTCCCCTTATTCTTTTGAAAAGGTTTCACTAGATGCATCTTTCCCTTTTTTTGTAACGCCAAATTCCAATCACAATTTTCACAAGAAAGACACTGGATATATGGTGTAAAGATTTCACATTCTCCACAAGCGTATCCTGCAACTCCACAACGAATTCGCATTTCACCCTTTTGCCTCATCATATAAAACTACCTCGCCTCTTCCAATTATACCCGCTCTTTTCAAAAATTCAATCATAAAGTATACTAAAAATAGAAAAGAGGAATTGTAGTGCGAAAAATACTAGTAAGTGATTTTGATAACACACTTTTTTGTAACAACTTAAATGATCTAGCAGAAAACATCAAGGAGATCCATACATGGATGAAACTAGGGAACCTTTTTGTAATTGCGACAGGAAGGAGCTACCCTGGCATTATTGAAACTTTGCAAGAATATGGAATAAGCTATGATTATTTGATTTGTAACGATGGCGCCAAAATCTTCTACCAAAATGGAAAGGAAATCTACTCAAGCACCTTTTCATTGAAAGAAAAGAAAGCGATTACGAATCTACTTGCACAAGATCGAGAAATTTCACATTATCAAATTGATACGGGTTATCATTATGGGGAAGACCTAGAAGATGAGATTTGTACAATCCGTGCCTTTCCTAAATCGTGGCAAAATAGTGCACAAAAACTTTCTTTTTTCCGTGAACAATTACCTGACAACCACATTTATCTCAGTACTAACTCTTTTCACTTTCTACCAGCTCAAAATAGTAAGAAGAACGCCATTTATTCTTTGATTCAACAATTGAAAATGGATCCTGATCAAGTGTACACTATCGGCGACAGCGACAATGATTATGAGATGGTAAAAACATTTCATGGAAACACCATCAAAGGAAGTATTCTACAAGAAAAATATTCATCGTTTCCCCAATATAACCGAGTCTGTGACTTAATGAAAGCCTTAGAAAAAGAATGCTAGATAAACACGCATTCTTTTTCTTGATACATTGGCCCGGTATTTTCCTTATATTCTTCTTGACAAGCTTCAAGCAAACAGACTTTTCCCTCTTCTAGACTCTTTGGCACGTCAATAATGCGTTGATTTCGAGAACCTTTGAACTTGAGATTCATACTGAACTCTGAAATGACGAACTTTCCATCTACTAACACATCGATGTAACTGAGAAGTTCTCGTTGTTCTTTCTTCTTAAGTAAATCCTCATAGAGAAAGCCCGTATAACACCAAATATCCATGCCGCGTTCCTTCGCATATTTACAGATTTCAATACATGGCTTTACCTGAAAAAGTGGATCGCCACCGGATAACGTAATTCCAGTCTGTCCTTCCACTTCGGAAAGGGCCTGTTTTACTTCTTCAATTGGGACTTCCACGCCACCTTTAAAATCATGGGTTTGAGGGTTTTGGCATCCAGGGCAGTCATGAGAACAACCTTGGGTCCAGATGACTGTCCGAATTCCTAATCCATCCACGATACTATCGGGCTGCAAATCAGCAGCTAAGCGAATCGTCATTACTTATCTAAAATACCAGCGGTTCCATGCTTCACGCGATCTGCTTCTTCGGCTCTCTTCGCATTGTTGAAACGGTCAATTGTACCAACCAAATACCCTGTAATTCTTCTGATTCGCTCAAAGCCTACTCCTTCTCCAACTTTCTTTTCTTCTGCTTTCATTATAATCTCCTCCTTTTTCTATTAATGATTGCAACTAATACATTTTAAATGTTCTAAGCTAACTGCTTCAAAATTTCTTCTTCCACAGCCAGGACATACGTCACCGATCACCCCTGTATATCCACAAACAGGATCGCGGTCTACGGGATGATTGATCGCACCATATCCTATCTTGTTATCATGCATCAGGCGAACGATCTTTTCGAAGGCATCTACGTTATTTGCCGTATCGCCATCTACCTCGATGTAACTGATGTGCCCACCATTCGTTAATTCATGATAAGGTCCTTCGATCTTCAACTTATCGACGATCGAAATATTGTAATAAACTGGTACATGGAATGAATTCGTATAGTACGCACGATCCGTGACACCAGGAATCGTACCAAAGATCGACTTATCAATATTCGTAAATCTTCCGGATAGTCCTTCTGCAGGAGTCGCGATCACGGAAAAATTCAAGTGATACTGTTCTGCATACTCATCTGCTTTCTTACGAATGTGACCGATGATCTCAAGACCTAACTTCTGTGCCTCTTTACTCTCTCCATGATGTTTGCCAATCAAAGCTTTCAGGCATTCTGCAAGACCGATAAAACCAAAGGTTAACGTACCGTTCTTAAGAACCCTACGTAACCTGGATCCTGGTTCTAACGTTTCAGAATCAATCCAAACCCCTTGTCCTAATAAGAAAGGAAAGTTGTTAACATGCTTCGAACACTGAATCTCAAAACGCTCTAACAACTGATCTTTTACCAGTTCCATCACTTCATCTAATTCCTGATAAAAGCCTTTCATGTCTGTTTTGCCTAACGTAATGATACCATGCTTTATTCCTAACCGAACGAGGTTCATCGAAGTGAAGGATAAGTTTCCACGTCCTGGTGTAATCTCATTTGATGGAACGGCTACATTTGACATGACACGCGTACGGCATCCCATGTAAGCAACCTCAGTACGAAAATCATCCGCCTTATAAGACTTTAAGTTATAAGGAGAATCGATAAACGAAAAATTCGGAAATAAGCGTTTTGCGGATACCTTACAAGATAAACGGAACAAATCGTAGTTTGGATCACTGACATTATAGTTCACTCCCTCTTTGACCTTAAAGATCGAAATTGGGAAGATCGGCGTTTCTCCTTTGCCAAGCCCTGCATCTAATGCCATTAAGTAGTTGTGCATCACCATACGTCCCTCAGGCGAAGTGTCTGTACCAAAGTTAATTGAGGAAAATGGTACTTGAGCTCCAGCTCTTGAATGCATCGTATTTAAGTTATGGATGAAAGCTTCCATTGCTTGGTATGTAATTCGATCCGTCTTGGCAAGCGCTTTCTCATAAGCTTTCTTGAAGATGTGTTCAACTTGTTCGCTGTCCTTATAATATGGTTCAAATAATGTGATA
>CAZJUW010000086.1:0-4572 GCA_964549325.1 uncultured Muribaculaceae bacterium | reverse complement strand
AATTGATCAGGAAAAAGAGAGGTTTCCGAGATAGGATCTTCTCACAAGCCGTGATTAAATCATCAAGATCTTTCTCAATATCCCATACTTCGCCATTACTTCCACGACCGTACGATGGTGGATCCATCACGATCGCATCATAGTGATGTCCTCTTCTTGCTTCCCGTTTCACGAATTTAATGACGTCATCGACAATGTAGCGAACTTGAGCATTCCCTAGTCCTGACGCTTTGACATTTTCCTTACACCAATCGACCATGCCCCGAGAGGAATCAACGTGAACGACACTAGCCCCTGCCGAAAGACAAGCTACTGTTGCTCCTCCAGTATAAGCAAATAAGTTCAAAACGGAAATCGGACGGTTAGCGCCTTTGATCTTTTCCATCATGAAGTCCCAGTTTATCGCCTGTTCGGGAAACAACCCTGTATGCTTAAAGCCCATCTGTTTCACACAGAATGTCAAGTTCTTATAGTGGATTTGCCAAGAAGCAGGTGTCTTCTTGAGGTTTTCCCAAGCACCACCACCTCTATTGCTGCGATGGTAGATGGCATGGATCTTTCCCTCATACTGTTTTTCAAGATCTCCATGATTCCAAATCACTTGGGGATCTGGGCGCAATAACACGATGTCGCCCCATCGTTCTAATTTCATTCCATCGCTGGCATCTAATAATTCATACTCGTGCCAATGGGTAGCTAACTTCATTTTTCTTCACCAACCTTATTCGATATTATCATCCTCAAAAAAACACTTAAAGGATCTCTTCTAACTTTTTCCCTATTTCTTGGATCAAATATTCCTTATTCTCTTCTCTTGCTTCTTTTTGCACTTCGAACTCCATTGTATATTCTTTGTCACCTCTTGCATCATAGATACAGATAAATACTTGATTGTCTTTCCCTGTTTGGTTACTTGGATCAGGCACAGAAAGTTTTCCTGTGATCCCTACGCCAAAGGAACTCTTGGTAAAACTTTGAATTGCTCTAGCCATCGCGATAGCGGTTTCCATACTATAAACTGTATAAGTATCAATCACCGAAGAAGGGACTCCAATTGCCACTTTATAATCATTGGAGTAAGTGACTGCACCAAAGTGAAATACTTCACTTGAGCCTTCGATATTCGTAATCGCATTGGCAAGTCCCCCTCCCGTACACGATTCCATCGTCGCAATCGTTCGTTTTTGTTCTATCAATTTCTTTACCACATTTTCTAACATCAACTTCACCGCTTTCTTTTTTCATTATAACTCATTTTGCTTCATTATGCTTGAAATGATCATCCAAAAAAGAGCGTCATTTTCGCTCTTCTAAACATCTAATTTTTGATAGAGGCGATAAAGTTCCGCACACTTTTCTACATCCATTTCCGGAACTCCTTCGAGAAGATAGGGAATCCCTAATCTTCGATACTTGGCTACTCCCCTGGTATGATAAGGTAGAAATTCCACTTTCTCGACATTTTGTAACGAAGCGATATATTTTTTTAACTTGATAATATATTCCATTTTATTATGAAGTCCAGGTACGATCACTTGACGAATCCAAAGGGGTTTCTGAAGACGTTGGCACACCTCTAGAAAATAAAGGGATTCTTCGATAGGATATCCAGTCAATTCCTGATAAGCATCCCTGTCTAAATGTTTGATATCATAAATGACGACATCGATATTTTCTAAGATTTCTTCATATGCTCCTACCCCTACGCCAGCCGTATCTAAAGCAATAGAAATGCCTAGACGGTGGAGTTCCTTGCAACAAGCGATCAGGAAATCTTTCTGCATGAGTGGTTCCCCACCTGAGAAAGTGACGCCTCCATCTTCCCCATAATAAGGCCGAAACCGTAAGATTTTCGAAACGAGCTCATCTACTGTCATATTCTCTTTTCCCTTGGTCCACATCTCAGGGTTATGGCAGTACTTACAGCGAAGTTTACAGCCAGACAGGAAGATGACCGTGCGAATCCCCGGTCCATCGGTAAGCCCCATACTTTCGATGGAATCAACGGCACCTTTGATACTACAACTTTTCATGGAACGTCCTTGCGATGACTTCTTCTTGTTGTTTCCTAGTAAGACGATTAAAACGCACGGCATAACCAGATACCCGAATGGTTAACAGTGGATATTTTTCGGGATGATTCATGGCATCGATCAGTGTTTCCCTATTTAAAACGTTGACGTTTAAATGATGGGCACCCTGTATAAAGTATCCATCTAATAATGTGACGAGATTCTTCTGTTGTTCTTCCAGGGTATGTCCTAGGGAACTAGGAACGATCGAGAAGGTATTGGAAATTCCATCACGACAGCAACGAGCATACTCTAACTTGGCAACGGAATTCAAGCTAGCGATGGCACCATTTTCATCTCGTCCATGCATCGGATTGGCACCTGGTGCAAACGGAACCCCTTTCGCTCTTCCATCCGGGGTAGCTCCTGTCATCGCACCATAGACGACGTTTGACGTGATCGTCAAGACCGATAAAGTTGGTTCCGCATCGCGGTAACATTCATGCTTTGAGAGTTCTTGATAGAAGTATTCTAGGATTTCTTTGGCAATTGTATCGACACGGTCATCATCATTGCCATACTTCGGATAATCGCCTTCCACCTTGAAATCTATGGCAATTCCATGCTCGTTACGAATTGGTTTTACTTTGGCATATTTGATCGCTGAAAGACTATCGGCAACCACGGAAAGACCGGCGACACCATAAGCCATGAGACGAGTGACCTTCGTATCATGTAAGGCCATTTGGCTTGCCTCATAGGCATATTTATCATGCATGTAGTGAATGACGTTCATGGTGTTGGCATAAAGATCGGCTACTTTCGAAAGCATCTTGCAATATTGCACTTTGACCGTTTCGTAGTCAAGTACTTCATCTTCGAGTGGCTCAAAGCCATCGATTACCAATTCCTCACATATTTCATCGACTCCACCATTGATCGCATAGAGAAGGGACTTTGCTAGATTGCAACGGGCACCGAAAAACTGCATATCTTGCCCTACGCGCATTGCCGAAACACAACAAGCAATCGCATAATCGTCACCATAGATCGGCCTCATGACGTCATCGTTTTCATATTGAATGGCATCTGTTTTGATACTCATCTTAGCACAGTACTTTTTGAATGACTCTGGTAACCGGTTAGACCACAATACCGTCATGTTTGGTTCTGGTGCTGGATCGAGGTTCGTAAGCGTGTGTAAAATACGGAAACTCGTCTTTGTCACCATCGACTTTCCAAGGTTAGAAGTAATTCCTCCAATTGAGCAAGTAACCCACGTTGGGTCGCCAGAGAATAGTTCATCATAGTCTGGTGTTCTTAAATGTCTTACCAGTCGCAATTTGATGACAAACTGGTCGATCAATTCTTGTACTTCTTCTTCTGTTAACGTACCATTTTGTAAGTCCCTTTCAAAGTAAATATCTAAGAAGGCATCTACTCTACCTAAACTCATCGCAGCGCCATTGTTCTCTTTGATAGCAGCAAGATAACCGAAGTATAACCACTGAACTGCCTCTTTGGCATCCTTCGCTGGTCTTGAAATATCATAGCCATACTTCGCAGCCATTCGTTTGATCGCTTCTAAGGCACGAATCTGCATCGATACATCTTCACGCAGTTGAATGCGTTGTTCAGTCATGGGCCCTGTTAAATTAGCCAAATCTTTTTTCTTATCCTCAATCAAATAGTCAATTCCATAAAGTGCTATCCGACGATAGTCGCCAATAATTCTGCCTCTTCCATAGGCATCTGGAAGACCTGTTAACAATCCTACATGACGCGCATGACGCATCTCAGGCGTATAAGCATCGAAGACTCCTTGGTTGTGGCTCTTACGGAACTCATTGAAATAATGATCAACTGTTGGATCTAATTGATAGCCATAAGCCTCTAATTCTTGATAAACCATGCGAATGCCACCGTAAGGATTGACGATGCGTTTTAATGGTGCATTGGTCTGTAACCCAACGATCACCTCATTTTCTTGATCAATATAACCAGCCTCAAAAGAATCGATTCCAGACATATGCACAGTATCGATATCTAAAACATGTTTTTGTAATTCTTCTTTTAATAGATCGCTACAACGATTCCAAACCTGTTTCGTTTTTTCGGTACTCCCTACTAAGAAACTTTCGTCTTCGAAATAGGGATGATAGTTCATTTGAATAAAATCAGAGACATCAACTCTCCTCTGCCAATTACCTTTGTGAAAGCCATTCCATTCTTGCATTTTCCTATCCTCCATTCTTACATAGTATAACACACTAAAACTATTCTTTTTAGGAATGTAGAAAAAATAGACAAGATTTGACAAAAGAATAGATTTCTCTATTCCATTGTCAATATATATGGATCATTTTGGGTACCATCCCCACTCTGTATTTTGATATCAGATCTCAGATATACGACTGGCCGGATCCCGCCATTGTTGTACGCGTAGCCGTAGTGGACGAGGCCGGAAGACGTCACTTCGAGGAAGGCATACGAGTTGGCAGAATACGGCGACAAGGTCCATTGTAGAGCACTGTTATATAGCCAGCCACTATTTGGCTTT
>CAZJUW010000085.1:0-4590 GCA_964549325.1 uncultured Muribaculaceae bacterium | reverse complement strand
GAGGTCCTTTAAAGATTGATTTCGTTTGGTTAACTTAAAGTCGATATGATGCCCTAGTTCGTGATAAATATAGGATAAGGTATGAGGCGTTTTGGAGCCACTACAGATGATATAACTATCTTGTTTCCACAAATTATAGAAGGTCATATCACAGTCTCTCACCTCATCCTCTAGAAAATAAATTTCTTCCGTCTTTCGTTTGATCTCATTTTGAATGTCTTCTGGAAGCGTTTCACGAAAGATCTTTAGCAAAGCGAAAAAGTCGGAATTGGCAAGCTTTCTCATTCCAGTCAGTTGAGTATTCTTTAAATAGGTTGGTAAGACGGCAAACCCTTCTAATAGTTTTTGGTACTGCTCGAAATGTTCCAAAAAGTTAGCAAAGCTTTCCGCTAGAACTTCCTCGTGTATCTGTGAAAATGGCGATTCTTCATAAACTTTCATCACTTGCCGTAATTCTTTTGGATATGTTCTAAATAAGTAATAATAACAATCACTTAATGTTATGTAGGAGGAAAGTAAGACCACGAGGTCCTTTGGATCTTTCGTACTGTTTAATTGGTTTACTAATTCTTCAATTTCCACTTCTAGCTTTTCCATAATGTCCTCCATAGAATAGGTCTTTATTTTATCATCCATCGTGACTTTTGGCAAGAATCAGAATGCCATGGTATAATGTAGTTGGGTGTTGCAAATGAAAACGATCGAACGAAATGTCTTAGTTCTAGCTTATCTTGGCGATACAATCTACGAAGATTATATTCGTAAATTTCTTATTCAAAAAGGAATTGGACACGTGAATGCGTTACAGAAAGAGGCGGTTCATTACGTTAGTGCCAAAGCACAGGCTCACTTCGTAGAAGAATTACTTGAGACTCATTTCTTGACCGAGGAAGAGGAACAGATCATGAAACGTGCGCGTAACTACAAGACGACGTCACATCCAAAGAATTGTGATATCGTCACCTATAAGTATGCGACGGGCTTAGAAGCGCTGATTGGATATTTAGAATTAGAAGAGCGAAAGGATCGTATTGATGAAATCATGACGAGGATATTGGAGAAAGAACTATGTTAGCATATGGAAGAAACGTTGCCATTGAATTATTAAAAAAACCAGAAAAGATTAGAAAAATCTATTTGCAGGAGCATTTCTCGGACAAAAGACTAGATTCGCTTCTAGAAAATTGCAAATTGCCCATCGTTTTCTTATCCAAAAGGGAATTAGATCGCCTTGCGAAAGAAAATCATCAGGGTATAATGATAGATGTTAGGGATTATGAATACTGCCCATTTGAAAAATTGCCGTTAGAGAATGAAGATTGTTTTCTTGTCTTGTTAGATCATCTAGAGGATCCTCATAATCTAGGGGCAATCATCCGAACTTGTGAAGCCGCTGGTGTTGATGGAATTCTTTTGCCAAAAGATCGTCAGGCCTCAGTGAATGCGACAGTGATGAAGACGAGTGCCGGCACGATTGAGAATGTGAAGATATCACAAGTGACAAATCTAGCACAGACGATCAAAGAACTTCAAAAGAGAGCGTTCTGGGTTGTCGGCACCGCAATGGAAGATAGCGTTGACTACCGAACGATCGATTATAGTGGTAAAATAGCGTTGGTGATTGGAAATGAAGCATCCGGAATGACGCGATTAGTGAGAGAGTCTTGTGATTTTGTGGCGAAGATCCCTATGAAAGGAAAAGTAAATAGTCTCAATGCTTCTGTGGCAGCCGGGATTATGATTTACGAAGTGTTTCGCAATAGAAAGTAGGGATAACATGAAATATTACAAAGCAAACGACAATGAACTTGTTTACTTGGTTTGTGAAAACGAAGAATATGCACAGGATATACTCTTTCGAAAGTATGAACCGATTGCTTCTTCGCTTGCGGGAGAGTACTACAGAAAGGCACATGGGACTGGTGTTGAATTTGATGACTTAAAACAGGAAGCATTTGTAGGGCTTCATCGAGCGATGTACCGATTTCAAGAGCAGAAAGGTGTCCTTTTTTATACCTTTGCCGTCGTCTGTATGGAACGACAAATCCAAACTTATCTTCGTTCGATGATGACACGCCGTAGTGAAATATTGAACACAGCCATTTCTTACGATAATGTGGCCGAGGATTCTGAATACTACGGTTTTGAAGGAATTTTTTCAGATGCAAAACAGGATCTCGATCATATCTATCATGTTGATGAACTATTAGAACAAGTCTATCTCAAGGCTTTAGATATGCCATTACAGCGAAGATGTGTGTTCTTATTAAGAATACAAGGCTTTCGAATGGGAGAAATCTCCAAGTTACTTGATGTCTCTGGCGGAATTGTGCGTAGTGAGTTGTCGTCTGCGATGCGTTTTATTCACGGTTATTTTGACGATAAACTCGAGTATCTCTTGTAAAAGTTTCGGAAATTCATTACAATGAAGATAGGGTGACTAGCGATGGATAGAGAAAATCATATGACAACTGATTTACCGGTCTCTATTATGGAGTGGTTCTCTCTCAATCCAGAGGAGGAGATGCGAAGACGTCTTTTCTATGTGATGTCTTATACGATGAAACTGTTGCATGAACGTGGCTACTATATTGAAAGCATGGATCCAAAGTCAATTGGGATTGATCCAGTACAGAACGTCTTATTCCGTTATGCAGAGGGCAAGAACCAGAACTTTGAAAAGCAGAACATCTATGACTTTGCTTGTCTTGCTGTGGCAGCCTATGCGAATTGTTTGCCATTCTTAAATGGAAATACGGATATTATTAAGGATCACTTTGAAGATTTTGCGACGTTTATTCCTTCGGAAGATGTGCCTTATTTTCAAGGAATCATCGAACGCGGGGATCGTGTCTATTATTCAGACTTTCGCGATTATTTAAGAGATGCACTACTAAGAAAAGCACAACAAGAAGCAGCCCAAACAGGTACGTCTTTAGATACAAATGATGCTGGTGGTCGTGGTAGGAGCATGACCTATAGTACACCACAAGGAAGAATGATGACGGAAAAGGAGAATATCGTTCCACTTCCTGGTACTGGAAAAGAAAATAATGATTTAGGAAATGCTGCCTTCTTGAAAACAGTGGTTCTTCCGGCATTCGTTTTGCTGGTTGCACTCTTAGGAACGATTCTATTCTTCTTAATTTATGGAAAGTAGTATTCTTTCTCTTGTTTTGATGAAATCTACCCAACATGAAAAGGGGAAAATAAATGACCAATACAGTAGACTTCAAACTGCTGTATTTTTTATGTTTAAAGTATTCAGGATAATGTTGCCTCTAATTAGAGAAAAAGCAGTATAAAATTTTCAGAAGATTTGTGAAAAAAGATTGACGAATCAATTGGTGTGTGCTATTTTAATGGTGACACGTGAAAGTGTTTTTATTTTGAATCAAAACATATGATAGGAAAAGGTGGAGTTATGGCAAACCAAAAGACCAAAAAAGAAAAGGTTACTGTCAAAGAAAAAAAAGCAGTAACAAAAAAGAAAAAGGGAAAAGAGCATATTTCTCTTTGGGAACGAATCGTGCGCTTTTTTGCAGGACTCAAGAAGGAATTAAAGCGCGTTCATTTTCCGAGTAGAAAAGAACTCATCAAGTATTCGATTGCGACCATTGTATTCGTTGTCTTCTTCGCACTGTTCTTCTATGCGATCGATGTTTTATTTGCATTCTTGCAATCATTAGGAAAGTAGGTGTAGAAGATGGGAAAACAATGGTATGTCGTTAATACTTATTCAGGACATGAAAACAAAGTCAAAGAAAAATTAGAGATGCGTGCAGAATCGATGGACATGAAAGATTATATCTATCGTGTCATCGTTCCGGAACAGACCGAAATCGAAATGAAAGATGGCGTTCAGAAAGAAAAGAAAAAGAAGATGTTCCCAGGTTACGTCTTAGTTGAGATGGTGATGAGTGATGAGGCTTGGTACGTCGTTCGTAATACGCCAGGTGTTACGGGATTCATCGGATCAAGTGGAAAAGGGGCTAAACCAACGCCATTACAACCTTACGAAGTAGACCATATCTTAAATAGTATGGGAATCAGTCGTTTGGATGTCGATAAAGAACTTAAAGAGGGTGCAAAGGTCAAGATTATTGCTGGACCATTCACTGGAATGTTCGGTGTCGTCGAAGAAATCGATTTAGCAAATCAAAAGATCACTTTAAATGTCGACTTGTTTGGGCAAGAAACCTCGGTCGAAGTCGAGTTATCACAGATAGAAAAAGCATAAAAAAGTTGCAATCTACCTGTTGGGTGTGTTATTATTTAGGGGCTATATGTTTCATATAGATCAAGTGGGAGGCAAGGCTTTTAAAAAAGCGGATAAGCTAATTGGACCACTCACGAAAACAAAATAAAATTAGGAGGTGTTTTTCGTGGCAAAAGAAGTTGTTCGGAAAATCAAGTTACAAATTCCTGCTGGAAAGGCGACACCCGCTCCACCAGTTGGTACTGTCTTAGGACCTGCGGGAATCAATCTACAAGAGTTCTGTACGAAGTACAATGACGCAACACGCGACAAGATGGGAGATATTTTACCAGTTGAAATTAATGTCTATGATGACAGAAGTTTCGACTTCG
>CAZJUW010000084.1:0-4668 GCA_964549325.1 uncultured Muribaculaceae bacterium | reverse complement strand
CTGGAATGGAAAAGCTAGCTGAAAAGGCAAAGAAATATATCGGTTCCACCGATTACAAGCAGGCATCTCCTATCATGCGACAGACTCTCGTTAACGTCGTCAATCAAGATCTGAGCGAGGAAGCCAAAAAGATTATGGTTCCAACCCTTCTCGTTTGGGGGGATCAGGATACGGAAGCACCCCTTGAAAAAGCACAAGCCTTAGAGAAGATCATGACAGATGCTGGCCTCGTCGTTTTGCCTGGATGTACGCACTATGCTTATTTAGAAGCACTGCCACAAGTTTTGAATATTTTAACAAAATTTTTATAGAGGTGAAGGATATGTTAAATTATTGTTTGATTGGTATTGTACTTGTCACAATCATCGTAAAGTCAAAAAGAAGTTTGCATATGCTACAACAGAATCTTTACAATGATGGGAATCGATATCTACAGTGGATCATAAAACACGGGAGAGAAATCTTCTCCATTGATTTGCTACTGTTGATGTTAACGATCTTAATTACGTTGCTTCCACTTAATGAAACGTTATATTCGATTTTCCTCATGCTATTGATTTTACTTTACCTGCTATCCATCTACCACTGGCATCAAGTGAATGTAAAGGCTTCGATGGAAGAAAAGAAGCCGTTGGTTATCACGGCTAGAGTAAAGCGTTTGATCGTAACCCTTACTTTCCTTCATCTCCTACCACTCGTGATGATGATAGTGTTTCCGCATACCTCTAAGGTGATCTTAGTCGTCTACAGTGCGCTTGTAGCCTTCAACTACCTTGTCGTACTGTTTGCCAAATTTTGTAATCGTCCGATCGAGAGTCTTGTATATCATCACTTTTACCATCGATCACAAAAGAAGTTACGGGAGATGTCAAACTTGAAAGTGATTGGCATTACGGGCAGTTACGGAAAGACCTCTAGTAAGAACATTCTATCTGATATTTTAAATATCAAGTATAATGCACTTCCAACGCCACACAATCTCAATACAGAGTATGGATTGATGATCACGATCAACAATTACTTAGATAAATTCACGGATATCTTCATTGCAGAGATGGGAGCATATAAACGGGGCGAGATTAAAACACTCTGTGACATGGTACATCCAAAGTATGGAATTATCACGACGATCGGAACAGCTCATCTTGAAAGTTTTGGGAGCGAAGAAAACATCATCAAGGGCAAGTTCGAATTGATTGAATCTCTTCCATCCGATGGAATCGCTGTCCTAAATGGAGATGATTCAAAGCAGGTGAATTATCCGCTAAAGAATAGTTGTAAGGTGTTATTTACAGGGATTCAAAATAAAGATGTCGACGTGCATGCTGCCAATATCGTGTGTGGAAGTCATGGCACGACATTTGATGTCACCTTCCGAGGGGATCCAAAGAAGTATTCCTTTACGACAAAACTCTTAGGCTATCACAATGTATCCAATATTTTAGCGGCACTGGCTTTAGGAAAAGAATTTGGCTGTTCCATCAAAGAGCTACAACAAGGGGTCAAAAGTGTTTTGCCGATTGAACATCGGCTCGAACTCAAGAAGTTAGGTACTTTTTATCAAATTGACGATGCCTATAATTCAAATCCAGTTGGTGCGAAGGGAGCCCTTGATGTTTTAGACATGATGCCTGGCTTGAAGGTCGTCGTAACACCAGGAATGATCGAGTTAGGAGAAAAGGAAGAGTACTACAATCAAACATTTGGCGAACAGATTGCAAAGGTGGCAGACTACGTCGTCCTGATTGGCAAGAAACAGACGGAGCCAATCTACAATGGCTTAAAATTACAAGGATATGATATGGATCAGGTTGTCATCTATCATGACGTGAGAGATGCTTACAAGTTTATTCAGGGGCTAAAGAGCAAAGAAGAAATTTATGCCTTATTTGAAAATGACTTACCAGATTCATATAATGAATAGAGGAGGATTAAAATGAGAATTAAAGTTGGAGTTATTTTTGGAGGAGAGAGCGTTGAACATGAAGTAAGCGTCATCTCAGCTATTCAAGCGATGAACAAGATGGATGAAGAAAAGTATGAGATCATACCGATCTACATTACGAAAGATAACGTATGGTATACCGGGGATTTACTTCGTGATATCGATACGTTTCAGGATTTAGATTTGGTGAAGCGGTATGCGAAGAAAGTCATTCTGTACCGTGATGGAAATCGTTTCGTCCTACAGTCTCTTGGTCTATTTAAGAAAGTAGTAAAAGAACTCGACATTGCTTTCCCAATCGTCCATGGAACGAATGTCGAGGATGGAAGTTTACAAGGCTATCTACAGACGGTGGGAATTCCTTACGTCGGAAGTAGTGTTTATGCATCCGTAGTCGGTCAAGACAAGGTCTATATGAAACAGATCTTCGCCGAAGAAAAACTGCCAATCGTCAAGTATGTTTGGTTCTATGATACTGAGTATCGTCAAGATGGGGATGCTGTTCTAGAAAAATGTGCAAAATTAAAATTTCCAGTGATCGTGAAGCCTGCGACATTAGGAAGTAGTGTTGGAATTCAAGTTGCCCACGATAAGAAAGAGTTAGACGAAGCCATTACTGATGCGATGAATTATGATACGAAGATCTTAGTTGAGCAGATGGTGGAAAACTTAAAAGAAGTAAACATCAGCGTTCTAGGAAACTATGAGCATCAGCAAACGAGTGCGATTGAAGAAGTGTTACCATCTCATGCGATCTTGACATATGCCGACAAGTACATTGGTGGTAGGAAAGCAAAAGGCAAGTTATCTGGTTACAAGACGCAGGATACGAAATGGTCAAAGGGAATGGCTTCTGCTTCGCGGAAGATTCCAGCAGACTTAGAAGAAGAAACGCATCACGAAATTGAAACTGTCGCTGTGAATGTTTTCAAAGCCCTTGGTTCTTCTGGCGTATGCAGGATTGACTTCCTAGTTGACAGTAAGACGAAAAAAGTTTATGTCAATGAGATCAATTCGATTCCAGGATCTTTATCGTTCTATCTTTGGGAACCAGTTGGAAAGAAGTATCCAGAGCTTTTAGATGATATGATCAACATCGCTGTAAAAGATTATAAAAAGCGTGAAGGTAAGACCCATTCCTTTCAGTCAAATATCTTACAAGGGTATGCCAATAGTGCGGGTGGTATCAAGGGATGCAAAGGTTCCAAAGGAAGGTTAGATCGATAATTTTTAAGTTGGATCTATAGCATTTCAACAGAGAGTATTCACCTACTTGTCAAAAAGTAAATATGTTATCTCATGAAGGTGAGGGAAGAACACCCAAGTCATTCCTGGATTGGTAGGCTTGAGTGTTTTCGTTTCCGTGAAACCTAAAGTGCGTCAAACATCTATGCATTTAGTAGAGATTGTTTTTCCTTTCTAATCTAAAAATTTATTACCACTTCTAGGACATATCATGATGCTTTTCGCATTCCTTATGATCAATGCTTTTTGATCTTGTGATGCAGAAAGAAATTTTTCGACAAAAATCTATACAATTCCGGAAAAAATGGTAGAATAAAATTGAAGGTGAACGTTGTGGGAAGTAATAGAGTAGGAGTGAAGCAAGTTTCTAAAGAAAATAGGCAAAACAGAAGTTATCAAATCAATCAGAAAGTGAAGCGTAGAAGAAGAAAGCAATTGAGGAAGACTGTCTTTCTTGGCCTCGTTTGTTTTCTCCTTATCGTTTTAGGGGTTGCCTTTTATTTCTTAAGACCTCAGGTGGTCTTAAAGGGTGGCAAGAATGTATCTGTAAATGTCTATGAGGAATATAAAGAAAAAGGCTATCAAGCAAAATTTTTAGGGAAAAATTACCAGACAAAAGTATCCGTCAAAGGGGAAGTGAATACCAAAAAATTAGGTGTTTACGATATTGTTTATTCTTATCCTTTGGGCTTTTTAAAGATCAAAGCGACACGTCACGTTTCGGTCGTTGATAAGGAAGCACCAAAGTTGACTTTAAAGGGTGAAAAAGAAACCTACATTTGTAAGAATGGAGAGTACAAAGAAGAAGGGTATGAGGCGGAAGATAACTATGATGGAGATCTTTCCAAAAAAGTAAAAGTTTCTAAACAAAACAGAAAAGGGATTATCACATACACGGTGTCGGATACATCTGGCAACGAAACGAAAGTGGAACGTAAAATCATCGAGAAGGATGTGAGTGGACCAGAAATTACACTAGAAGGGGATGAAACAGTTTACCTAATCTTAGGAAATTCATATGATGATCCTGGTGCCAAAGCGATCGATAATTGTGATGGCGATGTCTCTAGTAGTATCGAAGTGGACAACCCTGTCGATACTTCGACAGCAGGAACGTATGAAGTCACTTATAAGGCAAAAGATAGCCTTGGAAATGAAACGACAAAAGTACGTAAAGTGATCATCACTTACCCAAAACGGACGGCCTCTTATAACGGGATTGCCGGAAATATCTATCTAACATTCGATGATGGTCCAAGTTGGAATACAACACCTACGATTTTGGATATTTTAAAAGAAGAAGGAGTCAAGGCGACATTCTTCGTCATTTACCATGAAGGAACAGAAGATCTTTTAAAACGGATCGTCGATGAAGGACACACGCTCGCTTTACATAGTTATACACACGATTATTCGATCTACAGTTCTGAGAGTACTTACTTTAATGATTTAAATGCGATTCACGACTTTGTTTATAA
>CAZJUW010000083.1:0-4686 GCA_964549325.1 uncultured Muribaculaceae bacterium | reverse complement strand
AGTTCCAGCGACTCCTTGTGGTCCCGTTGGTCCTGTTGGTCCTGTTGCTCCTACTGCTCCATCAGTTCCAGCGACTCCTTGTGGTCCCGTTGGTCCTGTTGGTCCTGTTGCTCCTACTGCTCCATCAGTTCCAGCGACTCCTTGTGGTCCCGTTGGTCCTGTTGGTCCTGTTGCTCCTACTACTCCGTCTGTTCCAGCGACTCCTTGTGGTCCCGTTGGTCCTGTTGGTCCCGTTGGCCCTGTTGCTCCTACTACTCCGTCAGTTCCAGCAACTCCTTGTGGTCCCGTTGGCCCTGTTGGTCCTGTTGGTCCTGTTGGCCCTGTTGGTCCTGTGGGTCCTGTTGATCCACCACTTGGTCCCGTTGGTCCAATAGGCCCGGTTGGACCTTGGATAAAGCATCCCATCGGAAATCTCTGGCATGATCTTTCATCATTGCACATTTTTTTCACTTCCTCTATTCTTAGTATATGTACATCATTTTGGTTCGTTACAAAAAAGGCAGTTCTTTCAAAACTACCTTTTAGACTTTTCGAAAGGAAAATAGGCTTTCGCCTATTTCTTGAAACAATCTTTTATGATCTCTTTTTTCTAACGATAATAATGCCTACGATGACAATCACTGCAATCGGAATCAGAATGAAGAGATAGTTCATAGAATGTTCTTTCTCCTCTTCCCTTTCAGGCTCGGAAAGATCACTTTCCTTTAGTGGGTTCGTCTCTTGTGTATCTTCCTTCTGAGAACCCTCTTCCTGTTCTTCTTCTACGGCTTCGTTTTCCGCCAAAGTTTCTTGTCTTTCCACACTTTCTTGGGTAGAAGCATTTCCTTGGCTTTCTTCCTGCGCTGGATTTTCTGCTTCTCCAGTACTTGGTTCTGATGATTCCTTTGCCACGATCCAAGTAACATTAGCTGTTGCCTCATTCTGGTTTCCAGCAAGATCCTGGAATACGAAAGTGAATTCTCCATTCTCTGTAAAGGTATACGTATCACTTCCATCATTATTAAGGATAATGATATTCTCTTTGGAATGAAGTGTAACTGTCACGCTACCCTCTGTCTTGTCCGTCACATTGTATTCTATTTCGGCCTTTGGCAACGTCTTATCGATCCAATCGACGTTAATAAGCTGTTCTGTAAAATTCCCAACCATATCTTTAAATTCCAAATGAAGCTGTCCATTTTGTTTGAATAGGTAACGATACGTCGTATCATCTACCTTTTCTAATCCCTCACCAATCGTAATGATTACTGGCTCTGAAAAAGAGATCGTCGCTGTGACATTTTGATTGGTTAACGAAGGAAAGTCGTAAGAGACCGTTGCAACGGGCGCAATGCGATCGATCGACGTTACTTCAACTTTTTGTGTATTTTGGTTGCCTGCTGCATCGACAAACTCTAAATCAAAACTTCCATTTTCTTGAAAATCGTAATAATACGTAACATCGTCGATCTTAAATAATCCATCTTGTGAATTTAAAATAGTCACTGCTTCGCTAAACGTGATCGTCGCCCGCACCTTTTGGTCCAGCGAACTGATCGTCTCATAAGTCACCGTCGCTTGAGGAAGTGTCTTATCAATCCAATCGACATGGAGCGTCGCCGTTGCCTGATTTTCTGGGACGAGTTGATCTGCAAACGTAAAATCAAACGTATCATTCTCATCAAATATATAAATATACTCCGTCGAACTAATCGCAATGAAGTTCTCATGGTCTAAAATCGTAACTGGTTTATTGAACTTGATGGTCGCTGTTACATTCTGATTGGTATCTGTCATCGTATCATAGTAGATTTCGGCGACAGGGTTGGTGCGATCAATCCAAGTAACTTCAATCTCCTGCGTTCCCTCTACAGAAGAGACATCATCACGATATTGAATTGTAATTTTACCATTATCCGTAAATAGATAAGAATACGTCTGTGAATCGATTTTCGTGATTGCAAGATCTTCATTTAAGATGGTCGTATCGCGAGTAAAGTGAATCGTCGCTAAAACATTCTGATCAGTCGTAGTAGAATGATCGTAAGTAATGGCTTCTAGATGATGGCTTGTCTTGGTTTGATCCATGAACAGATTGATCATGGATGCACTGGCAAAACCAGCCGTTCCCGTGTTCTCCCATGCTAACTTTACATAAAGAGCCTCCATTACGGTATCGAAATTGATCATCTTTGGTTGGTTATTAGAAGCCCATTTAGAAATCGTCGCAACTTCCGTCCAGTTGACAGCATCCATACTGACATAGACGGTTCCATTCGTCAGGTATCCATTACTGCCGGAATACCGTGGATAGTATTCTAAAGCGGAAAGATATTCTGACTGGTCTAACTTCAGTACGATGTAACGATCAAGTTCCTTTCCATAATTGTTATGCCACATCGTGTAACGATTACCATCAATCGTTTTCAACGCTCCTTCGGTCGTGCTGTTTTGAGAAGAATAAGCGGTAAGAGATAGGCGAGCGATGGGAATATACTTAGCCGTATCTGGATCTTGATCAGCCGTAAACTGATACGTAACCGTAGTGCTTGGAAGATAAACTCCATGCCCGGCGATTCTAACGAAAAGTGTCTTATCGCCTGTCAAATCAGGTAAACTCGTCGTAAAGCGTTCCCATGGGTCATCCTCACTTAGTCTCCACTCAGCAACATCGTACGCGGATGTATTTTCCGTGATGATTTTGTTTTCACGATCGTTATTATAGAAGTTCGTTGGCATACTTGAGCTCAAAATATCAATTGTATAAATATTTTCCTCACCATACTCAGTACCAATGAGATGTACCTTGATATCATTTTCAGCGGTGATAGACTGCAACTCTGTTTCTGACAATGCAATCGAATGCTCACCTACCTCCGTCCAAGTATCACCACCATCGAAACTGTAATCCCATCTCACTTCGCTATCCTCATAACGGCTCGCTAAAGAAAGGATTCCAGCCTTCTCTCCATCAAAGGAAAATTCAGCTACGCTCGTATCGACAACACCTAATAAATACTGTGCCATATGGCGAACAATATTGGACTGCAAAACCACTTCATCAGTAGCGATGCTTGCCTGCGTTAAGGCTTGATTTTGTAAGATAGCAAACCGCGCTGTCATCACCGAAGTCGTCACATTCGTCTCTAAGGCAGCCAATAGATCTACCATTGGAAGTGGATAATATTTTAAGTTTGTGGCAATTTCTTCTGCCAATAAGTAATAGTCTTCTTCCGTCTTACTTGCATCAGCTAAATATAAGTCAACCAAGCCTTCCCAGGCATCGAGATTGATTTTTTGAATGGACAGTGCTTTCCGGTAAAGTTGTTCAAGTGTTACCGTATCTTCTTGATATACTTGAGCAAGTCGCAATATTTCTTCCGCCTTGCTATAATTTTCATAATCATTTAAAGCAGCTTGTCCTAAAAGGATATATGATACCGTGTTACTCTTGGCATATTTTCCATTGCCCCAACCGTTTAACAGACGAACCAGATAATAGCCTTTCGAACCTGCATAACCAGAAGTATTACTTGATTTCCAACCGAACACATCGTTCATCATGATCCAAACACCTTGTCCACTTGCATCTAAATCATAATAAAGATAAGCCGAATGTCCTGGCTGCCCAATGACCGTACTAGGCATTCCATAACTAGTCCTGATGTTTTGACCTAAATTTGAAATTTGCCAACAGACGCCACCAATGTTCATACTCATCCAAAGCTTTGGATAATATTGGATATTAGCAACTCCATATCCTGCTAGTTGATACCTTTCTTCCCAAGTACTCTGATAATCAAGAAAGAAGGTATCAGAGCGATAGAGTGAGGTATCGACATTCTTATAAGTGATAAAACTATACGGATTTTGGCTACCAATATTGCTTGTATAATCATGTAACCATAAGATTTCATCGTCGTTGATGAAACTTCCCATCACGTAACGCATCTCTTCTACTTCCAGTGTCTCGAAGACCTTCGTATTGAGTTTTCCTTGCGTTAACATGTTTTTATAGATTTCATAACGCGTCGTTGCCACAGAGACATTTGGATTTGGCGTAGCCGTACCAGTAGAGTAGATCCAAAATGAAACGTCACTCGCATGGGTAAGAGATAAGGTGATCATCATCTTGGTATAGATCTGTGAAAGGAAAACGCCATTTTCAGTCGTTTTCGTCTCCGTAAGATCGGCTTTGTAAGCGTGGTATAACTGTCCTAAAATATCAAAAGAATTGAGATAAGTTCCTCGTGGCGTACCACCCTCTAAATACAACTTCAAAAGATCTACATCGTTCATCAACCAAGAGATCGTCTCTTTATGTGCCTGGCTCTCAGTAATATAGTACTGTAACGGATAGTAACCTACTTTACTGACTAAGTCACGTTGTAATAACAACAACTCGTACTTTTCGGTATCACTTCCATATAATTGGTACTGTTCTTTGATAAGACGATCGTATTCTTCGATCGTTTGAATGGTTTGATCAAAGTAATCTTTCGTAACGAGTTTGGCATCGGCATAAACCGCATGATCACTGCCATTCCCTCCGAATTGATCGGCATATAATCTTAAGTATTTGACACCCTCGATATTGATCGATACAAACTGGGAATTGGTGTTTCCCTTCATCACGGCCGGAGACTCGTTGGTCTTTAAATCCCACGTGAGGCCATCCATCGAGGTATAAATATAAAATTTTACACC
>CAZJUW010000082.1:0-4702 GCA_964549325.1 uncultured Muribaculaceae bacterium | reverse complement strand
AAGATAACACCTGTGTTATAATCAGGAACAGGTTAGGTGGTCGAAATGATTCAAGCAAGTCACGTAACATTACGTTTTGGCAAACGGACGTTATTTGAGGATGTCAATTTAAAATTTACGGCAGGAAATTGCTACGGCTTGATTGGCGCAAACGGAAGTGGCAAGAGTACCTTTTTAAAGTTGTTGGCTGGAGAACCAGAAACTTCTTCTGGTGAGATTACGACGACACAAGGCGAACGGCTTGCGATGCTTCATCAAGATCACTATGCTTATGACGATAAAACAGTTTTGGAGACTGTCATCATGGGGAATGCTAGGCTTTATGAGATCATGAAAGAGAAAGAACGTTTATATGCCAAAACAGAGTTCTCGGAGAGTGATGGGATCTTGATTGCCAATTTAGAAGCAGAATTTTTAGAGTTAGATGGGTGGAATGCCGAAAGCGATGCCGCGACGTTACTGACTAATTTAGGATTAGATCCAGCGATTTTTTCTTTACTGATGCGAGAAATCCCCATCAAAGATCGCGTCAAAGTGTTATTAGCGCAGGCTCTTTTTGGAAATCCTGACATTTTACTTTTGGATGAACCAACCAACAACTTGGATATTGCGGCCATCCATTGGTTAGAGGAATTCCTGATTGATTTTAAGAATACAGTCATCGTCGTCTCACATGACCGTCATTTCCTAAATAAAGTTTGTACGCATATCGTTGATATTGATTATGGAAAGATGAAACTTTATCTTGGAAACTACGATTTCTGGTATGAATCAAGTCAACTTGCTCTCAAGCAAATGAAGGAAGCAAATAAGAAGAAGGAAGATAAGATCAAAGAATTACAGTCTTTCATTGCTAGGTTTTCAGCGAATGCCTCGAAATCGAAGCAGGCAACTTCTCGAAAGAAGATTTTGGAGAAGATCGAATTAGATGAAATTGTTCCTTCTTCTAGAAAGTACCCGTTTATCGACTTTAAGATCGAACGTCCTTCGGGAAAAGAGATCTTGACGGTGGAAAAGGTAAGTAAGATAGTTGATGGCAAGAAGGTATTAGACGATGTGTCTTTCATCGTTCAGAAAGGGGATAAGATTGCCTTTGTTGGCGGTGATGATATTGCGAAAACGACACTATTTAAGATCATCATGGGTGAATTACAACCTGATTCTGGTACGGTGACTTGGGGAAAGACGATTCAACCTAGTTACGTTCCTCAAGATAATTCGGAGTACTTCCAACATTCCGAATCGATTATGCAGTGGATTGTACATTATTATGAGATCAATGACGAGACCGTTCTTCGCAGTTTCTTAGGTAGAATGTTATTCTCTGGGGAAGAAGTATTCAAGGATGTTACCGTTTTATCAGGTGGTGAGAAGGCACGATGCATGTTGTCGAAGTGTATGTTAGAAAATCCGAATTTCCTCATCTTAGACGAACCAACGAACCATTTGGATTTGGAAAGTATCACATCCTTGAATCAGGGACTAGAGCGTTTTCAAGGTGAATTATTGTTTGCCACACACGATCATGAGTTAAATGCAACGGTTGCCAATCGTCTCATCGAAATCTTACCACATGGAACGATCGATCGCATGATGAACTATGATGACTATGTTGAGAGTGAAGAAGTAGCAAACCTTAGAAAGAAACAAAAGGAGACTTTATGATCGTCTCCTTTTGCATCTTATTTTGTGATCGCACCTCGTTCACAACGATTTCCATAGGCGTCAATTAACTTATTGTCATTACGGATACAGATGATCTCACAGTGATTTGGACATTTCTGACACTCGATGCCACGTGTTTCAAAGTGGTGCTCTGTGACTTCAAAGTCAAAGGGACGTTCTATCTTGCTATCTCTTGCTAAAATGGCGACTCCTAAAGCACCTAATAGATGTCCGATTTCGTCGACGATGATCGGTTGCCCTAAGATTTCTTCAAAAGCTTTTACGACGCCGATGTTCTTACTGACGCCTCCCTGGAAGATGATTGGGCCTAAGATCTTCTTTCCTTTCCCTACATTATTTAAATAATTTAAGGCTACACTGTGACAAAGTCCCGCGATGATATCTTCTTTCTTGTATCCCATCTGGGCTTTATGGACAAGATCTGATTCCGCAAAAACGGTACACCTTGCCGCAATTTTCGTGGGATTTTTACTCGTAAGGGCAATCTCACCAAACTTTTCCACTGGGACATCCAATCGTTTTGCTTGACTCGATAGAAAAGATCCTGTTCCAGCTGCACATAACGTATTCATTGCATAATCTGTAACGATTCCGTCCTCCAACAAAATAATTTTGGAGTCCTGGCCACCGATTTCTAGAATCGTCTTGACATCGGGGTACTTTGACATGGTACCGATTGCATGCGCAGTAATTTCATTTTTGATGATACTTGCATTCAAGATCGTACCAATTAGTTTTCTAGCAGATCCTGTCGTTCCGAGGCTCACTACCGTGACGTCTTTTCCATGTAGTTGGGCCTTTAATTCTTTGAGTAGGCGTGTGACCGCATCAATTGGATTTCCCCTTGTCCATAGGTAGGCTTCCGCTAAGATTCGTTCATTTGCGTCGATGACGATTCCTTTCGTCGAGATAGAACCGATGTCGATTCCTAAATATCCCTTCTTCATGAATGTTTCTCCTTTCTCATTTCCAACATATCGCGGAAAGCTTCCAACCGTGTCTTGATCCCTTCTTCGGAAGTCTGCGTATCAAAAGAGAAAAAGATGATCGGAAGATCGAGATCGTTACTGATCCGCTGAATGATCGGCATTG
This sequence comes from uncultured Muribaculaceae bacterium, assembly GCA_964549325.1. Lineage (GTDB taxonomy): Bacteria > Bacillota_I > Bacilli_A > RF39 > UBA660 > CARZYU01. The sequence goes on along the minus strand of CAZJUW010000082.1, from coordinate 1,924 downwards.
CTCCAATTTCAGGTGTACAACCGAACGGTTTGATGTGAATCACGCCATCGTAGCCTTGTTTTTTTAGAATTTTCACTCTAGCGACATTGTCCATACCGTCTGCGCCAATGGGATATTGACAGTATTTTTTGATCTTTCGCAAGAGACTTCGTTTTTCCGCTTTCTTTGTGACTAAGAGGTAACTAAGATCGGTAAAGCGCCGTACTTCAATTCCCATCTTGGCAAGCTGACGCTCTAGAAAGTAGCTAGCAAAGGGTTCCATCGAGGTGTAGAGTTCGCCGATGATGCCCACTTTCAGACAATTTTCTGGTTTGTTGATCTTGAGTTTTTTCATCTTTCGTCGATAGTGAAAGAAAGAGAGGGTAAGGGTTGTAAAATGCTTTTTTCGAGTGAAATCACGCCACATCTTTTTCTGTAGATTTTCAAAACTACCTATCTCTTCTTCGAAACCAATGTTTTGCCGTACGATACGATCCATTCGATCCATATAATTTATCATCAGGAGGGTAAGCAGGGTATAATGTGCAAATTTGAAGAAGGAAAGATGTGGGTTATTTTCCTTAAAGATGTGATAAAGATATGTTACTGTCAGATGATCCTGATCGTTTAAACAGTAGAATTTGAAATGGTATCCTAGGTCCTTTAAGATCTGTTCTTGTAAAGCGGCGTAGTAACCGAAGCGACATCCACCACCTGCCTGCATGAGGATATTGGCTCCTTGATCCAAACTTTCGATAAAGTTTCCTAAATTGTATTTGAAAGGAAGACAGACGAAGTCGGGACTGTATTTGCTCCCTAGTCCAATCGTCTTCTTCGTGATCGGTGGGCTTTCCTTCACTTCATAATTCGTAAGGTGCGTTAAGAGGTACTTAATCGGCAGATAGTAATTTCCAAGATGTGGAAAACTGACCACTTTTTTATCCTCCATACTGATCACTCCTTTTTCGCTTTGCTTTGATGATATCGACAAAACTCTCAATTCTTGTTGTCAATCCATTTTCACTATCTAACTCATCGATGATCAAGTTGATGATTGGTTTGTCCTTCACTTTATGTAGACACATCTCGTTTGTAAGGGAGTCAGGTCCACAAGGAAACGTCGTCAATAGAATGATCCCATCTACTTTATTTTTATAATGCATGATGGAACCTAGAATTTCTTGATTGAACGTCCAGTAGCTTTTGGGAGAAATCTTTTGGGCTTCTTCCTTGAAATGTGTTTTGTCATAACAATCAGAATAGAGGATAGAGACACCTTCTTCCTTTAACAGTTTTGTAACAGTACCACCTACTAATTCATCATATAGATTGTAAGGATGGGCAGCGATTAAGATCTTGATCTTGTCGTTTTGGTGCAACTTTTCTAATTGGCGTTTTACCTTGAGTGTCTCCTCTTGTTTAAAGTGTTCTTTTGCGATGCGATAGGCATGCATACTATCAAAGTAAGAGAAACCAAGTTCCTTTCCCATGTCGAGGAAAGCAAACAATTCGTTGTCGTGACATTCTACATCGATGTTATAATGTAATATCTTCTGGTTTGGAAATAAGTTTTGTGTCAAGTCATAAAGAGCGCTGAAGTTCGTACAAAGTTTTTCGCCCTTTTTTAAAGTATTGATCCTAGGTACCAGGATGTAGTCACATTTTCCCTCTAGGAAAGCGACGTGACCTAGGAATAGTTTTAAGGAAAGACACATTTCGTCGATCCCCTTCTTACATCCTTCACTTAGCATTTCACGATCACTTTTCTTGCTTTCGACCACCTGGCAGCCCAAGACTTCAAAAAATTTCCTCCAGAGATGATGGTATTTGTAGTAGAGTAGTGCTCTCGGTATTCCGATGATATATTTGTTGTTCATGCTTCCTCCTCATCTCTTCAAGATATGCGAGGATTTAGGAAAACACGCTAAAAAAAGTTCGACATTTA
>CAZJUW010000081.1:0-4746 GCA_964549325.1 uncultured Muribaculaceae bacterium | reverse complement strand
TGTTAAAACGTGGCATTGATAAAAAGTTGATTCTAGAGTGTACGGGGTTAACGATTGATCAAATAGAAAAGTAGCTTGGAAAGAGGACTAATTGCCTCTTTTTTTTCATAGGATGCTTTAGGTGACGAATGTGAAGAAACTGTGGTTACTTCTAAGCTTCTTAATTCTACTTTTTCCGCTTCATACAAAGGCGCTCGATGTGAGTGCGAAAAGTGCCATTGTAATGGATATGGATAGTGGACGAATTCTTTATCAAAAAGGGATCGATGACGAACGTCTCATCGCTTCGACAACGAAGATTATGACGGCTATCTTGGCGATTGAGGAGGGAAATTTAAATGATGTTATAACAGTGGGAGAAGAAGTTTTGAAGATGTATGGCTCGAATATCTACATTGAATTGGGTGAAAAAATGACCTTAAAAGACTTATTATATGGATTACTTTTACGTAGTGGAAATGATGCTGCCGTCGTGATTGCAAATTACATCGGAAAAGACGAAAACAGTTTTGTGGAAAGGATGAATCAGAAGGCCAAGGAGTTAGGAATGACACATACCACCTACAAGAATCCCCATGGTCTCGATGAGGAGACAGAAAATTATTCAACGGCACGCGATATGGCCATTCTTTCCTCTTATGCCTGGAAGAATGCAACATATCGGGAGATTTCGGGAACCAAAAAGTATATTGCCAAGACAGAGGGAAAGACTTATCTTTGGTACAATCGAAATAAACTATTAACTTTATACGATTATGCAGTTGGTGGTAAAACGGGGTATACACCAAAAGCTGGGAGGACACTAGTGACAAATGCTAGCAAAGATCAGTTGAATTTGACCGCTGTTACTTTGAATGATCCGAATGAGTATGATAGCCAGATGAACATGTATGACTATGCGTTTGCGAACTTCACGAAGTATGAAATCATCAATCACGATACGTTCTCATTCAGTACAGCTTATTATCAAAATGAAGTTTATATCAAAGATGACTTTGCTTATCCTCTTCGGGAAAGTGAAATCGAAAGGGTGAGTACCAAATTGATGTTAGAACCAGAGCGATCCCATAAAGATGGTGATCAAGTCGGTCAGATTGAAGTGAAACTTGATCATGAGGTAATTGGCGAAATTCCAGTATACGTAAAAGTGAATGAGAATCAACTTTCTTGGTGGCAGAAGTTTCTTCGTCTATTTCAAAAATAAGAAAGAGCCTTGGAATGGCTTTTTTTGTTGAAGTTCGCTATAATAAAACTTGGAAGTGGTGTATGTATCAGGTGCTTTGGAACGGCCCATTGGGTCTTATGACCTTAAAGGAAGAAGATGGTCATCTCATTGAGCTAACTTATGGAAATCATTTGGAATCGTCATTTGTATCACAGGATTCTTCTTTATTAGAAAGCGTGCGAAAGGAATTACTAGAGTACTTAGATCATACTCGTACGACGTTTGATATTCCCTATTTCTTAAAAGGAACGCCGTTTCAACTAGCGGTTTGGAGGGAACTGGAAAGGATTCCTTATGGCAAAACGATAACCTATGGAGAAATAGCCAAACGGTTAGGCAAAGAAAACGCTGCAAGAGCAGTTGGAAATGCATGTCACTGCAATCCCATCAGTATTCTAGTACCTTGTCATCGGGTGATCTCGGCTTCAGGAAATTTAACGGGGTATGCCGGTGGGGTCGCAGTCAAAGAGCGACTCATGAAAGGAGAGAGGAATCATGTACATCACACATAAAGACCTTCCCGCTTTTTATGATGAAAACTCGAAAATACTTATTTTGGGCACTATCCCATCCCCTAAGTCCAGGGAAGCAGGTTTTTATTATATGCATCCCCAAAATCGCTTTTGGAACGTGTTAAGCCATGTCTTTTCCTGTGAGATTCCTAACACGATTGAAGGAAAGAAAGCCTTTTTAAAGGAGCATCATATAGCACTTTGGGATGTGTTAGAAAGTTGTGAAATTGAGGGTGCGCATGACGAGACGATTCGCGATTTTAAAACGAATGACATAAAAAAACTACTTGCATGTAGCTCGATTACCCATATTGTGACGACGGGGAAGAAAGCCTATCAACTCTACCAAAAGCATTGTGCTATGAAAACGGGCATCAATGCCATTTCACTTCCCTCAACGTCTCCTGCCAATGCGAGCTTTACTTTAGAAAAGCTCATCTTAGAATATGAAATTCTGAAGGATTTATTATGAAACAAGAATCGTTGTTACAGAAGGAATTGAAAAGAGATAGTGGTGTTCAGTATCGCCAAAACCTCATAGAAGCATTTCGTATGAAACAAGAATACTACATAACATCCCTGAAATTATATGGTGCTTTTCCTAGAAATACTGTCATCTTTGAAAGTTTCCAGTCAAATTATGGAGTCTATTTAATGGAAAATCAGTTAGAACGAAAATTGCTTCGTCATTGCCTTGAGATCGTACGACAAAGAGTCCCACAAAGTACTTTAGAAGAAGTCGATTCCTTCTTAGAAAAAGTCGATTTCTATGTTGAAAAGCGGTTTGATAAAAGCGAGACGATTTTAAGTGCTTACGAGAATGCGGCGAGAATGAAGAAATATGATCCTTATGATTGTGCATTGCCACTAGATTACGATGTTTTGGATGAAAAGAAGTATCAGTACTATCTTGAAAGACTAAGAAGGAGATAAGGTATGGATCAATTATCACTAAAAAGAATCGTTATGCCATTAGTCACGTGGTATCAAAAAGAACAGCGTGATCTTCCATGGCGCCATAATGTTACCCCTTATCGTGTGTGGGTATCTGAAATCATGTTACAACAGACGAGAGTAGAAACTGTAAAAGAGTATTACGTTCGCTTTTTGAAACGTCTTCCCGACATCAAGAGTTTGGCGGAGGTACCAGAAGATGAGTTGCTCAAATTATGGGAAGGATTAGGCTACTATAGTCGTGTTCGTAATATGCAAAAGGCCGCGAAAGAGATCATGGAAGAATATGACGGTGTGTTTCCAGATGATTATGAAAGTATCCATTCGCTTCCTGGGATTGGGGATTATACTGCTGGGGCAATCTGTGCCTTTGCTTATCACTTGCCGTATCCTGCCGTGGATGGCAATGTTCTTCGCGTCTTATCGCGAATTGTTGGAAGTAGGTTAGATATCAAAGAAGAAAAAACGAAAGAGGTCTTCCGTCAAGCGATTCGTCAAGTATTGACATCTCAAAATGTCAGTGACTTCGACCAAGGGTTGATGGAATTGGGTGCAACAGTTTGTTTACCAAATGGAGAACCGTTATGCCATCAATGTCCACTCCAAAAGTACTGCCAAGCATATCAGCTACAATTGACGGATGAACTTCCTGTGAAGGCCTTGCAGAGAAAGCGGAAAGTGATCAAGAAAACAATTTTGCTTTTACGTTGTGGAGACTTCTTTGCGATTCGTAAGCGAGCAGAACCGGGACTCTTACAAGGATTGTATGAATTTCCAAATTGTGAAGGGAATCTCAGTAAGAGGGATGTCGAAAAAGTCGTTTCTAAAGCTACGAAGATAAAACCTTTGACAAAAGCCAAACACATTTTTACACACATCGAGTGGCACATGATAGGATTTTTAGTAGAAGTAGCAACAATGGATCAAAATTATCTTTGGGTAACGAAGGAGGAATTAGATACTTATTCGATTCCTACCGCTTTTCAAAAGTATCACCCTCAAAATTTGCAAATCTAATCCAAAAAAGATATAATTGCGACAGTAAGAAGGGAACCATAAAAATGAAGTATAGAAAGAATGGGATGAAACGATGGAACGATTGCAGAAAATACTAGCGGAAGCTGGTATTGCTTCTCGACGAAAAGCAGAACAACTAATCAGTACAGGTCATGTGAAGGTAAATGGTAGAGTCGTGACAGAACTTGGTACCAAAGTAACGGGGAAAGAGGAAATCCTGGTGGACGATGTTAAAGTAAATCGGGAAGAAAAGGTCTATTATCTACTCAATAAACCACGTGGAGTCGTTACGACTGTCTTAGATGAAAAGAATCGGAAGACGGTTGTCGACTTGATTGATACAAATAAACGAATTTACCCGGTTGGAAGACTTGACTACAATACGACAGGAGCTCTATTACTTACCAACGATGGTGATTTTGCTCAAAGTATGATGCATCCGTCTTGCGAAGTAGAGAAAGTCTATTTAGCAAAAGTAAAAGGAATTCTAAAGGGAGAACACATTGTTGCGCTAAAAAATGGTGTGATGATCGATGGCAAGAAGACCTTACCATGTAAAGCGAAACTTCGTAAGGTGGATCTCAAGAATCATACGTCGATGGTGGAACTCTCCATTCATGAAGGGCATAATCATCAAGTGAAAAAGATGATCGAGGCGATCGGGTTCGAAGTAGAAAAATTAACTAGGCTACGTTTTGGTTTTTTAGACGTCAAAAAACTAAAGTCTGGCGAATATCGTCCTTTAACTCCCAAAGAAGTATCGCAATTCTACGCATTAAGTCATCGAACAAAATAATTGGTTTGTGTGTTCGTAACGAAAATGTCACATCATCAGGGAATGATATGATAAGAAGTCTTTAGAAACGTTACATTTTGATGATTTAGTAGATAACAAACAGAGGTCGACTTCATTTGGATAAAAATGAGAACGGAAGGAATCGAAATAATTTTTCATGAACGTAAATCATGCACGAAATATTTTTTTCGTAAATTTTTAGACTAAAGTCCGTTTTATGACGGATTTTTTTCTTTGTCAGT
>CAZJUW010000080.1:0-4868 GCA_964549325.1 uncultured Muribaculaceae bacterium | reverse complement strand
CATCCTTTTCATCGGCACAGTTTTTTTCATATTGCATATCATCTTCTTTGGTCGCATGTCTTAAAACTTTTTTAAGCGACCCTTTTCGCGCGTCTTCCCTTACCTCCTGTATTTTCGTCACGACTTTGCCATAACGAAATCCGCGAGCTGTTTCTACGACGACATGCTGATCTATCTTTAATTCTAACTCTCCTGGATCAAAGGTATAGGTTCTGCCACCCTCATTAAACTGAATTCCAACACTTTTCATTTTCCATCACTTCCCCTAACTTTAAATAGAATTTCACAAGCCAAAGTTTTAAATTCACATTGTAGATGAGTTCTCTTTCCAACGAAACGATTCTATCAATTAAATTGACCAACTGTGCTAAAGAAAACTGATTTAGCAAGTCTCTAAAAGGTTCCATTTCGTACACAAGATCCGCTTCTTTTCCTTTTGCTTCCAACATCATAAGAAGAATTTGTCTTAAACGCACAATGGTATCTTTTACCACATCTTTGTCTTGAAACAAAACTTCTTGAAACTCATTTTCATAAGCTACTATACTTGTCCCCTTCATCGAAAGTAGCGATAAGAACTTCTTTAACGCCTCTTGCTTCACAGGATCAATTTCTAGTGTTTCGATATTGCGCAAGGTAAAAATCTGACAACGTGAGAGGATCGTCGATAATACCTGATATCGATGGGGCGTTAATAGAATTCCAACAATGTCCTCCTGAGGTTCCTCCAAAAACTTCAAAATACTGTTGCTTGAGGAAGGATTTAGCTTGTCCGCATCCTCGATTACATAAACACGCAGACGGTTGGTAAGTGACTTCGTTTTAAACTTGTCTTGTAAAGAAAGCATCTGCTCTTTCTTGATCCAAGCCCCATCTGGAGTGATGCTTAAAAAGTCTGCATAGGTTCCTGCATCAATTTCATTTTTAATTTGTTCTACTTCTGAGGATTGTTCTACTTTTTCGCAAATGAGATATTTTGCAAAAGCCTTCGCTAATTCCTTTGCCCTTGGATAACCGTTAGTCTCGATCAAATAAGCATGAGTAGAACGGTGGTGAAGAGCAATGATCTGCTCTACTTCATCACAAAATTCTGGCTGTTCTTCTTTCCATTCCTCCAACATGCTATCACCTCAAAATACCATTACTTTTAATAAAATCAGCGCAAAGAGTGCTGGTGCTCCTAATAGAGAGACAATCGTAACGGTAATCAAGTTAATAGGTATTACCATATTAAATGACACTGCTACTAAATTATAACCATACAGTACAAATGCACCTAAAACGAAGTTCTTCAAAAAATGCAAAATCTTTTTCATAGTCCACCTCATTATAGCCTATGAAGAAACTGAAAGTTTATGATACCTCTTTCCGATCTTGAAAAGCACGTTCTAGTGTAAGTGGATCAACATATTCCATGTCTGCACCCATTGGAATGCCAGATGCAATGCGCGATACTTTCACATTCATGCCTTCTAAGATATTACGAATATAGAGTGCTGTCGTTTCACCCTCAATACTAGGTTTAAACGCTAAAATTAGTTCGCGATATCCTTCCTTTTTGATCCGATCAACTAGGTTCGTTAAACCAATGTCCTCTGGTCGAATGCCTTCAGATAGATCGATCAAGCCTTTTAACACATGATACTTTCCATGATAAGTACCTAAGTTTTCGAACAAAAAGACACTGCGTGCGTCTTCTACAACACAGAGTGTATCCTTTTCCCTCGTAGGATCACTGCAAACATCGCAGAGTTCATTTTCCGTCAATGTATTACAACAAGTACATGGGTGAATTTTCTTCGGTGTCTCCAAAATACTTGTCGAAAGTGCTTCCGTTTTTTCTTCATCCATATCAAGGATCGAAAAGGCAAACCGTTCCGCAGACTTTTCTCCGACGCCTGGAAGATACTTCAATCTCTCGATCAATTTTTGCAAGCTACTAGGATATACCATCGTTAAAAAATTCCTGGCATGGAACCACTAAACTTTCCCATCCTTTGTTCTAGTGTAGCATCCACTTTCTTCATCGCATCATTGATGGCAACTTGTAAAATATCCTGTAGCATCTCAAAATCTTCTTTTTCCATTGACTCGTCATAGTCGATTTTGATTGATACTACTTCTTTTTTACCATTCACAACGACAGTCACGAAAGAACTTGTTCCTTCGAATGTCATATGATCCACTTCATCTTTCGTATTCATCATATCTTTTTGTAATGCTTGTGCTTGTTTCATTAAAGCCTGCATATTCATATTCATTCCTCCTTTATTTCACTTCAACAATATCGCCGAAATCTTTTGTTATCTGTACCAAATCTTCCGGCAACTCCCCTTCTAACTCCATTGTAACATCTTTTGTCCTTTCAGTAGAAGTAGTTTCCTGAAAGTTGTCAGTTTTAAAACTTGGTTCTTCTTGATATTCATATGGAATATGCTCTTTCAAATGGCGAATGTATTCTACTTTTTCTTTCTCCCATTGTTCATTCGTTAGGAATACTAACCTAGTTTTTATATTCAATACTTTTGAGAGCACAGATAATAAGTTTTTTTCATTTTCGTATGCTTTCACGACAGTTGATTCATACTCATAACTCAATACGAGATATTCTTTGCTGGCAACGCGAGGAGTCCCATCCAACAGGATACATACAAGATAACCAATCTCCTCATCAAACGTATATTCTGATAGTTGGGGCCAGACCGTGCGATATTCTTCCAAAACTTTTTTATTTGCTCCAGCAAAAGCATTATTCATATGAACGGCGATCAACTCTGATGAGATAACTAAGTTTTGTGTTTTTATGACATGTTTCGCATCTTTGATGTTCACGTTGGAAAGTTCAATTCCTTTGCTTTTTTCTACAGTGACATTAGAAGAACGTGGTTGCTTTAAAGAAAGCATGGACTCTTTTTTTTCTTGGGGCATAGTGCGTTTTCTAACTTTATTTTCCCCAACGTTTTTTTGAGGGTTCACTATCATAGAATTCATGAAAGAAATGAGAGAAACTTCAAACATAATCTTTGGGTTCATAGAAGTTTTAATGGTGTTTCCTAGCTCATTTAGCACACGTGTTAATTCGAACAAATGTTCTTTATCGTATTTTGTCGACGAAGAATTCTGACAAGCTTCTACAAAGAGATCTCTCACATATAATAGCAATTGCTCTGTAAGGGCTACAAAATCTTTTCCTGCCTGATAATATTTACTAATCTCATCAATAACGTCAGAGACTTGATGTGAAAATAACTTTTCAAAAAGAAAATCTAACTCATTTTTAGTAATCAATCCATTCATTTGGTTAAAATCGGCAACGGTGATTGTTGCATCACGATATGCTGCTAGTTTATCTAATAATCCTAGTGCATCTCGCATCCCTCCATCAGAATACTCTGCGATTGCAGCAAGTACATCGGTCTCTATAGAAATATTTTCCAAATCGCTTATTTTTTTCAAGCGATCAATCATATCTTGAGAACCAATTCTTTTGAATGTAAAGCACTGGCAGCGAGAGACGATGGTTATAGGCACCTTGTGAAGATCTGTCGTGGCCAAAATAAATACGACATGACTTGGTGGCTCTTCCAGCGTTTTTAACAATGCATTGAAAGCACCGATGGATAACATATGAACCTCGTCAATAATGTATACTTTATATTTTAATGAAGACGGAACTAAGTTTACCTTTTCCTTTAATTCACGAATTTCGTCCACACCATTGTTTGATGCTGCATCAATTTCCACAATATCTACGCACTCGTGAGAAGCAGCCTCCAAGCAGGAAGTGCATTTTCCACAAGGTTCTCCTTCAATTGGAGACTCACAATTAAGCACTTGCGCAAATATTTTTGCCGTCGTTGTTTTTCCTGTTCCACGTGGTCCAGAAAACAAATAAGCATGACTCGTTTTTTGATGAACAATAGAGTTTTTAAGGGTCCTGACAATCGGATCTTGTCCTACCGTATCAGAAAATTTTTTAGGACGATACTTACGATATAAGGCTTGGTACATTTTCATTCCCCCGATCAACAGTAATAGTATAACAAAAAAAGCCTTTTAGCTAAAGACTTAAATGCTTTTTTCGGCGATTTTTGAAAAAGTTTTGTAATACTTCTCTACACTCTGCTTCAAGAATTCCACCTTCGACCGGAATCGTTGTTTCTGATTGATTTTGTTCGAATATTTGAAGTACAAGTTCTCGTTCTTTTTCATCTGTAGTGGGAGTCCCATAATAGACCTTTTTGAAACGAGATTGTTGTATCGCACTTGCACACATGCTACAGGGCATCAAGGTGACATACAATTCACATTCCGACAAGCGCCAGTCTTTTAGTTTTTGATTTGCCTTCGCAATAGCAATTAGTTCTGCATGCTTTATAGCAGAGTGTTTTTTTTCTTTTAAATTATGTGCTTTGGCAATAACACGATCCCGCCAAACAATCACTGCACCAATTGGAATTTCACCTTCTGTAGCCCCTTTTCTTGCTTCTTCTAAAGCTATTTGCATATATTTTTCTCGCATTGTTATCACTCCATAAAAAAGGCGCACATGATAATAGAATATTAAGGCTGCTATCTTCCGATCCTGACCTGGTTCTAAGCATTTCCATTGCGCCAAGAACATATTACCTTTTTTCACCTTTTTTTGCAAGCGTTTCATTAAAAAGAGTCTTTCAATGTTTCACGTGAAACATTGAAGTGTATTTCATATTTTCAAGTGGTGCCACATTTATATGTAGAATTAGTCAAAAAAAATGAAATTACAAGGTAGAAAATTATTTCCCGGGAAATAATTTCATTTAAATTTTCACTTTTTTTGTTGGAAAAGCCTTATTTTGCACAAATAATCAAAAACAGATTTTTTATAA
>CAZJUW010000079.1:0-4887 GCA_964549325.1 uncultured Muribaculaceae bacterium | reverse complement strand
AAACATTCGATGAGAATGGCCAAACGATCGAAGACTTTGCACGCTACTTCGATCGCCTGTTAGAGGAGAACATTGACCTAAAGTATACACCAGCGGAAAGTGGCGGTGAGTCGGTCAGAATCATGACGATTCATAAATCAAAGGGTTTAGAGTTTCCGATTTGCTACTACCCAAGATTATTTTCAAACTTCAATCTGCGTGATTTAAATGAGATTGTCTTATACGATCAAGAATATGGTTTCATTTTGCCTAGAAATGTGGATGGAACGTGGCAGAAGACCATGCGTTATCATCTTAGTAAGGACAAATACTTGATGGAAGAAGTGAGCGAAAAGATTCGTCTATTCTATGTCGCTTTGACAAGAGCGAAAGAAAAAATCGTCATGGTTCTTCCTTTGCAAGCAGATGAAGTAGATTTTGACCATGGTCTCGTGCCTATGACCATTCGCAAAAGTTGGCGTAGTTTTCTTTCTTGTTTAGAAAATCTTTTCTCTCTTCTTTCCCCTTACGTGGTCACACGTTCCAGCAAACGCTTAAGTAAAGACTATCGATTGGGCGTAGAAGCTTCGACCTTTGCCGCGGTGGAAGGAGAAAAGCTTTCGGTGCAAGAGTTATGTATGGAAGAGGAAGAAGTCGTCGTCGATCGCTTTTCGAAACAGATTCCTACGCTACTTACGAAAGAGGAACAAGAGGCGATCTTACTTGGTCGGAGATTACATGAAGTACTAGAAACCATCGACTTTGTTCATCCTGATTTTTCCAGTTACCAACTTTCTTCCTTTTGGATCGAAAAATTGCAAGTCTTTTGGCAGCAACCTTTCATGAAGGAGATTGCCTCTTCGAACATCTATCGGGAGTATCCATTTGTGATCGAAGAGCGACATGGGATCATCGATCTTATCATTGAAACGAAAGATCACTGTTACTTAGTTGATTACAAATTAAAATACACCAAGGATCCGCACTATTTAGAACAGTTAGAATGATATTATCATTTCTTAAAACCGAAGAAGGAAAAACCAATTACCGTTTATCTTTACTCTATCATGGATGGAACCAGTACTTTGGTTTTAGAAGATGCCATCACGCCCAAGGCGTTGTAGCAAGGATCTAAGGTAGATATTTCTTGACTTTTGGCCTATTTTGTAGTATTTTAGGGACCGAATGAGGAGTGTTGAAATGAAAAAAGAAAAACTTCAAAAGAAAGATAAAATGTTAGAAGATTTCAATGCCAATGTGCGGAATTTAAGAATTACCAAGTGGCTGACAGTGGCGAGTGGTGGAGGTTTTCTTTTCGCTGGTATACTAGGAGCGACCATAGGAGATTCAGCTGGTATATTGTATGGAATCGCGGGAACTTTACAAGGATTACGTTCCTTTGTTTTGACCCAAAGTTTAGATTCTGCGAAAGCAAAACGAAAAGAGTATATCAAAACAATGGGTCAAAGAAAAACGAAGGAGTAGAAAAACGCATGATGCGTTTTTTCTTTGGTATATGTGTTCATTTGTGGTAGAATGGATAAGGACGAATGAGAGGTAGATAATATGGACAAAGTATATGTGTTTGGACATCGCAAGCCCGATACGGATTCCGTAACGTCAGCGATCGTGCTTGCCTATTTAAAGAGGCAGATGGGAATAAACGCCGAAGCGCGTGTCTTAGGTGAAGTGAATAACGAGACGAAGTATGCATTACAGTATTTTGGCGTAGCAGAACCTGCTTATCTCAATGATGTTCGGGTACAGTTAAAAGATGTGAACTATCACAAGGGATTTTTTCTTCCGATCACAGCTTCCATTTATGATGCGTATGATCGGATGAATCAAGAAGAAGTCACCGGGATTCCAATTACCGATGAGAAAAAGAAATTTATTGGATTGATCACAATCAAGGATTTGGCCCGCTATTTCATCGGTGGAGATACGGATTCTTTGAAGACTTCCTACAATAATATTTTACGTGTGTTAGAAGGAGAGGAAATCCTTCGCTTTGATGAGGAAGTGGAAGGAAAGCTAAAAGTAGCTGCTTACCGCAGTACGACCTTCCGGGAGAACGTCGATTTAAAAGAGGATGACATTTTAATCGTAGGGGATCGACATAGCATCATCGAATATGCATGTGATGCTAAGATTAAATTGATCATTATCACGGGAGATGGTGAAATCAAAGAAAAGCATATCGAAGTTGCCAAAAAGAATCATGTCAACATCATCAGAACGCCTTTTACGACGATGAAAACATCCCAATTGATCGCCCTCTCGACGGAGGTGCGAGCACTCATGATCAATGCTCGTCCAACGAGTTTTGCGGAAACGGATTATCTCGATGACTTCATTGAGGTTTCCAATAAACTGAAGCATACGAATTATCCCGTCTTAAATAAAAGAGGGGAGTGTTTAGGCTTATTACGTACTTCTGATCTCGTGGAAAAGAAATTAAAAAAAGTGATCTTAGTTGATCATAGTGAAAAAAGTCAGAGTGTCGATGGCATTGAAGAAGCTAGTGTCTTAGAAGTTGTTGATCATCACAATCTGGGTAGTCTTACCACTTCATCTCCTGTGAATGTGCGCTGTATGACAGTGGGTTGTACGGCGACGATTCTCTATCACTTGTTCAAAGAAAATAAGATCGAGATTCCACGGGAGATGGCCGGGCTTATGTTATCAGCCATTTTGTCGGATACTTTATTATTTCAGTCACCGACGACCACGGATTTTGATCACGAAGCGGCACTGAAACTAGAACGGATTGCTGGGGTCAATAAGGAAGAATATGGTCTTGCCATGTTGAAGGCTGGTACTTCCTTAAAAGGAAAGACAGAGGAAGATGTCCTTTATACGGATTTTAAGTTATATCCAATGAATGAGTATCAAGTAGGAATCGGTCAGTTCTTTACGTTCGATTTTCATGAGATTGCTTCTTCTATGGATCAGTATGTTGCTGTTTTGAATCGGGTTGCGGAAAACAACCACTACGATGTTGTAACACTCTTTGTAACAGATGTTTTGAAAAAGGGATCTTATGTTTTATATAATGAAAAGGCAAAGTCGATTCTAGAACGGGCATACCTCATCGAAGATATGAAAGAAGGGCATTATTTACAAGGAGTTGTCTCAAGAAAAAAACAAATTGTTCCCAATTTAGCTGAGGCACTCGATGGGAAGTAGTGATACTTCCTTTTTATTGACATTTTTTTGCCATTCTTTCAAGATTGACTCTTTTAAAATGTCAAATTTATAGTATACTAAAAATAGGGTGAAGAATATGGAACAATATCAACAAGTTTTAACCGTCATTCGCAATTATCTTATCTCGCCAAGAGAAGAGGGTTCTTATTTAGAAACAGCATTTGCCATTTCGAATGATGAAGCCAATTGTCAAGTACAAGTATTTATTACCAAAAATGAGAAAAAAGAACGTGCTTACCAAGTTGCCTTTCCGAAAGATGCTTATTTGGAAGATCAATTCTTGAAACCACTCGTCCTGCTTTGTGCCGAACATGGAAGTCCTACAGGGAGTAGTCGTTCGATCAATGCCGACAACAGTGGTGCGATTGATGTAAAGTCCGTTTTTACCAACAGTCACGTATTGACCTTACAAAATGTCGAGTTTGATGTTGTTGAACGTCTCTTTCAAACGATGAAAGAAGTTGGCCATGCCCAATATGTCAAGGCTTTAGGAAATGAAACCTCCAGTGAAGGTGGTTTTTCGACAGGTCAAATTATCGCCTTTATCTTAGTGATTGGAGCGACCCTTTTGTTTGCGCTCGCCTATCTCTATCAATAAAAGAATAGTTGCCAAAGAGATGAGTTCTTGTTAAAATAAAATAGATAATAGGATGTGAATTTATGAAAAAGAAGCAAAAAAAAGGATGGCTTGATAAGAAAGTGATCATGCCGGTCATCATGGTAGTCGCTGGACTGTTCCTGATCTTAGGAGTCAGCTATGCTGCGTTTGTCATGAATGTGACGGGGACAAAGAATAATGTGGTGACGTCTGGTGATTTGGCGATGACACTGACTGAAGGGAAAGGTATCGAATTATCGAATATGGCACCGATGAAGGATGAGGAAGCAAGTCAGTTGACACCATATACGATGACGGTTCGCAATACTGGAACGCTGGATGCTTATTATGAAATTAAGATTGTGGAACACTCGGAGAGTTATCAAAGCGATGGTTGTACGCGGGTTTCTCCTAGTACGTTAAAGTATAGTGTCGTGACCGATGGGGAAGGAACTAAAGTCGGCTATATTACGGGTACGACGACGGATTCGAAACAAGTGATTGCATCTGGTATTTTGAAAGCGGGTGCCACTTCCGTCTTTGAAGTTCGTCTTTACCTCGATGAGACTGCTTCACAAGAGGCATCTCTTCAACATTTTCATGCAACCTTTGACTTGACGGGCACTTCTACGGATGCTAGAACCGTTCCTAATATGATCATAAATAATTCTGAAAATACGATGGATAAGACGGATAGTAGCCAATATTTTGTTACAAATAGTAAGGCAAATTACGTCTGGTATTCTGGCCATCTTTGGAGAGTCGTCAGTATCGATCCAACGAAAGGGACCTCTAAATTGGTCTCTCAATGGGTTGAAACATCCATCCCATTTGGTAATCATGTTACTTTCTCGACGAGTTCGGTGAAAGATTGGTTGAATGATACTTCACAAACTGGCTTCTTAGGAACGTTACATAATTATCGCGACTATATTGATACCAGTAGTATTTGGAATATGACTTCTAATACAGGTCTTTCAAAACCAGCTGATACGTCTCTTGTCGTCAGTGCCGTAGGGCTTTTAAATGCTTACGAAGCACAGAAAGGCTCGAGTTATTTAAATAATGGTTCTACTTGGACGACCTTAACGCCAAATGAA
>CAZJUW010000078.1:0-4904 GCA_964549325.1 uncultured Muribaculaceae bacterium | reverse complement strand
CCACCAGTCAATCGTTATCCAATTCAGACCTATGTTGTGGAAGAAAATGATCCTTTGATTAAAGATGCAATCTATAAAGAACTTTCGCGCGGTGGTCAAGTGTTTTTGCTTTATAATCGTGTGGAAAAGATCGAGGATAAGTTGACAAGTATTCAGCGTTTGGTACCAGATGCCAGGATCGTCTATGCTCATGGGCGGATGAGTAAGGAAGAACTAGAAAGTAAAATGTATCAGTTCATCCATCATGAGTATGATGTGTTGATCTGTACGACGATTATTGAGACGGGGATTGATATTCCGAATGTGAATACTCTCATTATTTTAGATGCGGATCGGTTTGGCTTAAGTCAGCTATATCAAATTAGAGGACGAGTTGGTCGTAGCGATAAGATCGCTTATGCTTATTTGATGTATCAAGGTTCTAAAATGTTGACAGAGACGGCGATCAAACGGTTAAATGTCATCAAAGAATTCACGGAACTTGGAAGTGGCTTCTCTATTGCAACACGTGATTTATCGATCCGAGGTGCCGGGGACATCTTGGGGAGTGAACAAGCAGGGTTCATCGATACGATTGGAATTGATTTATATTTGAAAATTCTGAATGAAGAGGTAGAACGTTTGAAAGGGAATGAAGTCGAGGAAAACGAGGAACAAGAGGAGCGAAGTCTTTTAAATGTTGACACGCATATTTCCGATACTTATGTGAACGACAGTGATCTTAAAATCGAAATTCATAGAAAGATCAATGAGATTGATTCTTATGAAAAATTACAGGCAGTGAAAACGGAATTGGAAGACCGCTTCGGAAAGTTAGAAGAAAATGTCCTCATCTATATGCAGGAAGAATGGTTTGAGAAACTTGCGAAGAAGTGGGAGATCATCGAGGTGCGTAAAAATCGCAATTCTTTAGAGCTCGTTTTCAGTAAAGAGATGACAGATGAGATCGACGCTGAGGACCTCTTCGTAAGAGCTTGCAACATCACGCCAATGTTTCGTTTTGCAACGAAAGGATCTTGTTTATGCTTGGTGTTAGATCTCGTTCGTTTAGAAAAGCATCCTGTTTACTATTTAACTGAACTATTAAGTGAAGCAAAGAAGAAGAAGTAATTTTTCTGATATTGCCTCCTTACGAATAGGCTCTTTTCTTGACCGTTTCACAAAATGTTGGTATTCTTAACTAGAAGATAGAAGGTGACAACTTGACTTTACAAGAGTTAGAAAAACAGCATTTTATACAGTATCAATCCGCGGTCGAAACAGTTGTATGTGATTATAATGATCGTTTTTTTCGGGAAGACATCGTTCCCTTATTTGAAAAACCACCGTTAGAATCGATGGATCAGTTAAAACAAAAATTTTTAAGTACTGCCAAAGTGGAAGAACTCGTACTCAATTCTTCGGAGTTAGAAGAGTTGCTTGCTACATTTCGAAATTCTGTTGTCATTTCACTTGAATCACTATCTAAACATCGTGAAAAACAACTTGTTGCTCTCGTTGCGCGTCAACAGAATCTCGGAAAAAGCACAACTATAAAACTTCCAAAACGAGAGTATCAAAAGATTGATAAAGAACTTCGAAATAAGTTTAAAGAGTTACTTACTAAATTATTACGTACAGAAATATCTAGTAAGCTTTCACAGTTTTCTTCGAGTGATACTTATGTACAATCGATGAATGATTTTCTCTTTCATCGCTATCTAGAAGATATTATGACGAAATATGATTCGAAACTTGCCCACAAAAATAATCTGCTTACGAACAATCTAAAAGAACAGGGACATCGATACCTTTTTACAAAAAAGAATTCTCACTTGTTTCAATAAGAAAACGGGTGAGAATTTTTATTATCATTTCTTTTGGTTTTCCATCGCCGATTTTCGTCTTACACTTTTGTCAAAAATATTCATATGGAAATAATTGCCAGAGGAATTCTTTTCCAAAACCACTATACTATAAGTAGAAGAAAATTGATGATCTTCTGTATAAAGTTGGGGAAAAGACAAACAATATAGTTGATGGAAAGCGAGGAAGAAAAATGAAGGCAACAGGTGTTGTAAGAAGAATCGATGATTTAGGGAGAATCGTCATTCCAAAGGAGATCAGGCGAACGTTGAGAATTCGCGATGGAGAACCATTAGAAATTTTTGTGGATAAAGAGGTTATAGGGCTAAAGAAATACTCTCCTATGGAGAGTTTAAAAGAGATGGCTACCTCCTTCGTCGAAACGATTAGTCCACTTATCTCAAGCAGTATTTTAATTACAGACCGAGATAATATTATTGCCATTAGTAGTGCACATAAAAGACACTTAGGTGACGCGATCTCATTTGAGTTAGAGCGTATGATCGATGAAAGAGAAACGGTCGTTGAGAAGAGTCCACGGCAAGTATCGATCAATGGCGAGTATCAGGAATATGCTTATGCGATTACACCAATCTTAGTAAATGGTGATTCTATTGGCTTAGTAATTCTCTTCTCGAAAGATAAAAATTTAGTGGAAATTGATGAGAAGTTAGCAACGCTCGTCGCACAATTTTTAGGAAAACGTATTGAAGAGTAAAAAAAGTCGTGTTATAATCAAGTCAATCTTGAAAAGCGATGAAGAGATGAGTAAGTAAGGCCCGTTTTTTCTAAAGAGAGCTTCGAATGGTGTAAAGAAGCAAAGAACGTTTACTGAATATGGTCTTGGAGCTTAGATTATTATCTACGGGCAAACCGTTATCTCTTCAAGTGCATGATTTTTCATGAATTAAGGTGGTACCGCGATTATTCGTCCTTATGATGAATAATCTTTTTTTTGGAGGGAAAGGCTATGGCAAGAAGATTTGAGAAGATTAGTTTTGAACAATTTAAAAAAGATGTAGCAGATGACCGAATACTTTATGAACGTTATTCGTTACCACGTCGTAAGACGAAGTATGCAGCAGGATATGACTTTGAATCTCTCTTTGATTTTGTCTTAAAACCTGGCGAAGTCAAGAAAATTCCAACAGGCATTAAGGCTTTGATGGAAGAAGATGATTGTCTTTTGCTGTTAGATCGGAGTTCTATGGGTTTTCGATATAACGTGCGTATGGTTAATCAAGTTGGCGTCATTGACAGAGATTATTATAATAATCCCCAAAATGAAGGACATATGTTTATTAAAATCCAAAATGAGGGAACCGAAGATTATATCGTGAAAGCAGGCGATGGTATCTGCCAAGGTTTATTCGTGAAATATGGCAGGGTGGATACTGAAGAAGAGATTCAAGAGGATCGGATTGGAAAATATTAGGAGGGATACTATGAAAGAAAAATTTTATATCAGTACGGCAATTGCATATACTTCAGGAAAGCCACATATTGGAAACACTTATGAAGTTGTCTTGGCGGATGCGATTGCTCGTTATAAGAGATTACAGGGCTATGATGTTTATTTCCAAACGGGAACAGATGAACATGGCCAGAAGATTGAATTAAAAGCCAAAGAGGCGGGGATATCGCCACAGGAATATGTTGACCAGGTTTCAACAGAAATTAAGCGGATTTGGGATTTGATGGATACTTCTTATGACCGCTTCGTTCGGACGACAGATAAACATCATGAAGAGATGGTCCAGAAAATTTTCCAAAAGCTTTATGAGCAGGGGGATATCTATAAGGGGGAATATTCAGGACTCTATTGTACTCCATGTGAATCATTCTGGACGGAATCAGAATTAGTCGATGGGAATTGCCCTGATTGTGGTAGACCAGTTCAGGAAGCCAAGGAGGATGCTTACTTCTTCCGTCTGAGTAAATATCAAGATCGTTTGGAACGATATATTGAAGAACATCCAGAATTCATTCAACCAGAGGCTCGTAAGAATGAGATGATAAACAATTTCTTGCGCCCCGGTCTTCAAGATTTATGCGTTTCTAGAACATCCTTTTCCTGGGGAATTCCTGTTACATTTGATCCTAAACATGTCGTTTATGTTTGGCTAGATGCCCTGGTCAACTACATCACGTTCTTGGGATATGATCCTGATGGTTCCAGTGAACTTTTCAAACGTTATTGGCCATGTGACTTACACTTAATAGGAAAGGATATCATTCGTTTCCATACGCTTTATTGGCCTATCTTCTTGATGGCTTTGGATTTGCCACTGCCAAAACAGATCTTCGGCCATCCTTGGCTTCTTATGAATAATGATAAGATGAGTAAGTCGAAAGGAAATGTCATTTATGCCGACGATTTGGTAGATCTTTTTGGCGTCGATGCGGTTCGCTATTACGTATTACATGAGATGCCATATACAAATGACGGAAATATTAACTATGAATTGATCATTGATCGGATCAACAGTGATCTTGCGAATACGCTTGGTAACTTAGTGAACCGTACGATCGCAATGGGACACAAGTATTTTGCAGGGACGGTCACGAATACTTCGGTAATAGAAAATGTGGATACGGAATTATTAGAGCTAGTAAAATTACTTCCTACGAAGATTGAAAAAGCAATCAACCGTTTAGCAATTGGAGAGGCGATTGAGGAGATCTTTAAAGTTCTTCGCAGAGCAAATAAATACATTGATGAGACAACACCTTGGATTTTAGCCAAAGAGGAAAGTGGTAAGCCACGTCTTGAAACAGTTCTCTATCATTTGTTAGAGACGATCCGCCTCTGTGCTGTGGAGCTGTCATTCGCCATGCCATCGACTTCTCAAATGATCTTAAATCAGTTGGGGATTCCAGATTCTAACCATACTTATCTGGGAGGAATCACTTATACTTTAGGTCAAGCTTCTGTTCTATTCGAACGAATTGATCGCGAAAAAAAGTTGGAAGAGATCAATTCGCGGAATTCTTAACAGTTTTGCTGTCAATAATTTTTGAAAATGTCTCAAAAATTTCTAAACATTAACGGGAAAATA
>CAZJUW010000077.1:0-4989 GCA_964549325.1 uncultured Muribaculaceae bacterium | reverse complement strand
GAAGGAAGAAACACTCGAACTCTTATCTGTCCTCACTTATATTATTCGCATAAAAATAGCGATCTGCAACAAATTTTTATCGCGACTTACAAATATCATCAAAAAGACCCTCATATGAGAGTCTTTTTTCATTTTTTTATAGAACTAGTTTCAGATTCATTGTTACTAAAATAATTTTAAAATATCACTAAACGTAATGTAAATCATCAAAGCTAAGAGCAAGAAGAAGCCGATGTTATGGATCATATTTTCTGTTTCTGACTTTACAGGGCTTCCTTTGATCAACTCGATCAACAGAAATAAGATTCTTCCACCATCAAAGGCAGGAAGTGGAATCAAGTTGATAAATCCAACATTGAGACTTAAGAATGCAATCAAATAGAGAATATTTGCAATTCCACCTTTGCTCTGTTCCCCAACGATTGAATAAATTCCTACTGGTCCTGATAATTGATTCAGTTTAATGCCACCCGTAAATAAGTTAGCAACAGTAAGCCCCATCTGTTTGAATAAAGAACCCGTCTTCACAAACATGTATTTTACGGCTGAGACGAAACCATGATCTTTTGAATCATCTAATGCAATGCCATAATGATACGTTATGGTATCTCCGTTTTGTACCTTTTCTGGCATCACTCGATAGACTGCTTTTTCACCATTTTCCTTTTGAACTTCGATCACGGTTGCTTGATCATGATCCGCAAGCGTGAAATAAAGAGAAACATCATCTAATGTAGAAATTTTATGAGAATCAATCTTCGTAATGTAGTCTCCTGCTTCTAATCCAGCTTCATAAGCGGGTGTTCCTACTTCCGTGTTTTTAATGATTGGCTTGTAATTAGGAGCCCCAAAGATAATCCCAATCATGAATAATAAGAGAAGCGTGAGTAGAAAGTTAAATCCTGGTCCAAAGAACATCGTCAAAAATCTCTGCCAAATGCTCTTACTCTGTAATAGACGATCCTTAGGAATCTTGTGATCTTCATCATTTCCTTCCCCTGCCAAAGAACAGTAACCACCAATAGGAATTAAGCGAAGTGAATAGGTCGTTTCGCCATTCTTTCCTTTCACACTAAATAACTTTGGTCCCATGCCAATCGAATATTCATAAACGTAGATTCCAGCGAGTTTCGCAAATAGAAAGTGGCCAAACTCGTGAATACAGATGATAATTCCTAAAATTAAGATAAATAGTAGTAATGTCATATTTCCTCCTAAATGGTTGTCATAAACAATACGAATGCTAACACGACGAAGATGATACTATCGAAGCGATCTAAGACACCTCCATGCCCTGGGATTAAGTGAGAAAAGTCTTTCACATCATAATAACGTTTGATCGACGAAAAAACCAAATCTCCTAATTGTCCTACAAAGGACAAGATCAAAGTAACTAAGACCACATTAAGTAAATCTGCATTAGGATTGATGATCACCATATAAAAGACCGATGCTACAAAGGTCCCCATCGCAAGACCACCAATCAACCCTTCTATTGTTTTGTGGGGAGAGATTTTGGGTGCCAGCTTATGAATTCCAATACAACTACCAGTAATATATGCATAAACATCCGTAATAGTCGTAACGATGAACAAATATAGGATATGATATAGATCGTAGTTGCGAACTAAAATCAGTAAATTGAATGACATGCCGATGAACAATAAGGCACCGATCAGAAACAAAGCATCATTCAAATTGTACTTTCGATTGTCACTGATGAAGATAAGTGGCAACAAGAAAGCAAAGATTAAGAAGGCCATGACACGATAATCAACGATATACGTTAAGGCATTTGCCTTATAATTTGATAAACAGAAGAATGCCGTCATCAAATACGCAAGTACTTTCATAACGAATGGAAATTTCTTTTTTGTCTCTCTGATATGTAGTAGTTCATATAGTCCCACCAGCGCTGTCAAAGTCATTAGAACCGAAAACGGCGTCTTTCCAATGATGATGAGCGGTACAAAGATACCAATTAAAACAATAGCACTTAGAATTCTTTTTCCCATACAAGCCTCCAAATCCTAATTCTATTAACATTATAGCAATCCACTACGTATTTCTCAATAAAAAAAAGAAAAAGGAAGCCTACTTGACTCCCAAAATAACCGGTCTCAAACAAGAAAATTATCGTAACTTTTCTGTTTTGGCACAATTACAAATATATGAAGCAATTATGTTCATCGTATCTAACAGGAACATATATTTATCCAGGCAAACCAGCACCTCAGATACCTTTCCTTTTGAATAATATCCCTCTGGGGTATCATCTTTTTCCTTGAGCTTTCCCTGGAAAAATTTGACAAAATTAGGATTGGCTTTATGAATTCTACCTAAGTATTCTTTAGCCTTCTTATCATCTCCTAATTTATAGTAAAGAGAAAAGAGTGGAAGCAACATCTCAAGCTGCTCTTCTGGATATTTTTTGTATAACTTCAAGATTCCTTTTTCATCTTCTAAATAAGCATAAATCCCCATCAATAAATATCTAGCACCTGTATTATCATTTTTGTTTAAGTGCAATATCTCAAGAAAGAGATCCCTGGCTTGTTTTATTTGGCCGTAAAACAATAAGTCGTTTGCTTTCCGATATAGTCCTCGAATATAAGGTCTCGTTTCGAAAATACCGTAAAATGATCCAATGTTATCTTTCGCAAAATACCCTTCTTTCACCAACCGTTCTTTTTCTTTGGCAAGACCATCATCTAACCGTTGGCCTTCTTTGATTGGATCTTTTTCGAAATTAAGTTGAAAAAGCAAGGCATCGAAACATGCAGGACATTGCTCATAAGCTTGTTGTGCTAACTGCAACGCCTTTCGTTGGCTCTTAGTTTTCTCTGCTTGTTCCAGTAATTCATAAGCATCATCTAAAGGAGTATTCTCATATTCTATCTCGCCATTATTATATTTGACTATAAACTCCTGTAATTGCTTATTCAATTCTTCTTCATTTTTGGCATCTGAATTTTCTAAAAATTGGTTGATCATATTATTTAGTTTGTTATTCACCTTTTACCTCCTTGACGAGATTCCTTCGTCACCTGTATTGTAGCATACCTTTTATGAAAATACACAAAATAATCATGATATGTTTCATATTTTACTTTTTCTTTCAAAAGTTCTCTATATAGTGATAAAACTTACCACTCACCTTTTGATACCATTTTCGCTTTCGAATGAAAGCAAAAAGTTTTTGTCGAAGAAATCCAATTATAATCCCGCTTATAAATATAATGCCAGTTGCGGCAAACATTCTAAAGAGCATTCTCCAAGAAGTCAAATTCATTCCAATATCAATATGAAGCCATTTATAAATATTTGATTTTACTAAATTAGAGGCATGTAACAAATAAACATCTAATATATGGCGAAATGCTGTTTATCCATTTGTTTTTAAACTCAAAAGTTTCAAAGAAGAGAAAGTAACAGATACTTTGAATTAAAATGAAAGGATTCCAATACATGTATCGATAGCCTCCGATAGAATCCCCGATCCAATGCAAAATGGAATTACTATTGTAAGCCAGGTTAGTTGCAAAAAGGGTATTTGTATAATTCAATAAAAAGCAGAGAAACATACCGGTGAAAAAGATCAGTCTTTTTTTCGAAGCTGAAAAGTAACGAAAATGCATATTATTTTTTACTGGATATTTGTGTAAGTATGAACCTATAAAATATAAAAACATGTAGTGTACAAACACTCCATCATTATGAAAGGTTCCTCTATTAGTTAAAAACGGCAACACACATAGAATAAAGAATAGAAGGATCAATAAGCGACGATGTTGTTTTTGAGACATTTTCTCAATCAGCATATTCGAAAATGGAGATAAAACATAAACTAAAATATAGGCATTGATAAACCAAAAATCAAAAGTAATATCTACTGGAAAAACTTCCATAAATACTTTAAGGCCCGTTAGTGATGGAAGACCGATGCAGATAAAAATAACAATCCAAACAACGCGATAGAACCAAGACGCGTTTAACAAATTTAATACTTTTTTCAGTTTGAATTTTTTGTCATATTGAAAATATCCAGTCAATAACATAAAGGAATTAACATGCACTACGATAAAAAAACAAACCAATTCCAATAACAAATGCAGATTACCTGTTGTATTTTGCAACAAGTTACCATCTAACAAAACATGAAAGATGACAATCATGATCATAGAGACAACTCTCATCAGTTCAAAATTGGATTGTCGCATTGTCTTTTTTTCTTCTTGCTTCATATTCCCGAACTCCCTCTACCCTATATATAATTTATCACAAGTTACTTTGTGTGGCAATATTATAGAACAAAAAAAGAGCAATAGCCCTTCTAAAAATGATCAATATTGATTTTGACACGTTTGTTATCTTTTAAATAACTACTTGCCTGTACCAACGTACGAATCGCATTTGCTGTCTTACCAGCTTTTCCAATGACTCTACCCATGTCTTCTTCATTGATCATCACTTGAATGACAATCTCTTTTTCATCGTCACTAGGAAACTCTTTAACACTTACTGTTTCAGGGTCTAGTACGAGACATGAGACAAGCTCTTTTGTTAACTCTACTAATTCCATATTACTTTCCCTGTTTCTCATCAGCAAACTTCTTCATGATGCCTGCTTGACTGAATAAGTTACGAACGGTGTCTGAAGGAATAGCTCCTAACTTTAACCATTTCATAGCGAGTTCTTCGGTGATCTTCACTTCAGCTGGTTCCTTACATGGATTGTAAGTTCCAATCAGTTCTAGATATTGTCCATCTCTTGGACGTCTTGAATCACTTGCTACGATACGATAAGTAGGTTGTTTCTTCTTTCCCATTCTCGTGAGTCTTATTTTAACTGCCATATTTTTCACTCCATTTCTGCTCTCATTATAGCGAATAAAAGAAAACGTGTCAACCTTTTTTTGTTGACACTAATTTCCTTTATGGTTAATTTATGATAATGTCTTAAGTGTTAACTTTAGAAAATGTCTCAAG
>CAZJUW010000076.1:0-4992 GCA_964549325.1 uncultured Muribaculaceae bacterium | reverse complement strand
AGCAAAAACACTGGACCACCGCGCGCTAGTTCTTTATAGATTGCCTCTCTAATCATAGGATCATTTTCTTCCACAACATAGGTCTGAATTGGATAACGATTGACTGGTGGCGTTTCAATCAAGGATAGACTTCGCATTCCAACGAGTGACATCTGAAGCGTCCTAGGAATTGGTGTCGCTGTCAAGGTAAGTACATCGATGTTATTTTTGTAAGACTTAATCTTTTCTTTGTGTGTCACCCCAAACCGTTGTTCCTCATCGACAATGAGAAGCCCAAGATCTTTGGGCTGAATATCTGAAGACAACAAACGATGAGTTCCAAAAACAACGTCAATGGTTCCATCCTTTAATCCTTGGATCACTCGTTTTACCTCTTTTGGTGTCTTAAAGCGATTTAATAAGGCAATATTCACTGGATAATTGGCAAACCGCACCAGAGCATTTTGATACTGTTGGTCTGAAAGAATCGTCGTAGGACATAGATATAACACCTGCTTCGAATCCATCACTGCTTTGAAAATAGCCCGAAAGGCAACCTCCGTTTTCCCGTAACCGACGTCTCCACATAAAAGACGATCCATAGGGCGTGGAGACTCCATATCTTTTTTAATCTCCGCAACGGCAAGAAGCTGGTCCTTTGTTTCTTGATACGGAAATTCACTTTCAAATTGTTGTTGTAACAAGGTGTCTTCCGAAAAAGCAAACCCACGTTTCAGTTCTCTTTTCGCATAAAGTTTTAAAAGATCCTCTGCAATATCATGTACTTTGTTACGAACTTTCGCTTTGGTTTTTGCCCAATCGCTGCCACCGAGACGATTGATCTTAGGAATTGCTCCTTCTTTAGAGGCATACTTAAATAATGTATCGATCTTTTCTACGGGAATATAAAGTTTATCCTTGCCCTGATATAAGACTTCTAAATAGTCCTTTTGAATCTCACCATGCGCAATCGTCTTTAACCCATTATATATGCCAATTCCATGAATATTGTGAACGACATAGTCACCCACTTGTAATTTATCTAAATCTTTAATCTTCGAGGCATACTTAAATCTCGTCTTATAATTTTTCTTAGACGATGCGGTATGAAATAGTTCATGAGCACTCACTAAGATAATAGATCCAATTTGAAATCCAGATGGCATCTCTTTTTCAATGATGTTCACGTAATTTGGTGTAAGATGTGCAAAGTCCGTAATCATATATGGGACTTTTAAATGTTTGATAAAACTCTTAATCTGATACTCTTTCAAACAGACAATCATCGTTTTTTTAGCATCTAAAGCAGATTGAAAAAAGTTATGAATAAGATCGATGTTCTCATGGAAAGAAGCAACATCCTTCATCTGATAATCTATAACCGGGTAAGGAAGATCTCGATCGAGATTATTGACAGCCATATAATAAATGGCAGAATCGTCAGTAACAGACGCAAGATCGAAGAAATATTCTCCCTTAAAATCTTGATCCTTCGAGGATTGATATTCCGCTACCTCATTCGCAAGTTGTTGGTAGCTGGCCTTTAATTGTCGATAATCATAGTAGACAGTCAATCCGTCAGGTAGATAAGCAAAAATGTTTGCGACCTTTTTCGAATTTTCTTTTAAGTATTTCTGTTTTGTATTTGGAGTCTCAATCATTTTTCCCGTCAAAAACTCGTGATATGGCTTAATCGTAACTTGCTTTATTGTCGTGAAAGACTTTTGAGTATCTTCCGAGAAAGTACGAATAGAGTCAATCGTATCACCAAAAAACTCGATACGGATTGGATGTTCACTGTCGATGGGAAATAAGTCCAAAACAAAACCACGTACTCCGAGTTCACCTGTCTTCGTCACCAAGGTTTCCCGGTGGTATCCTAAGGAGACCAACCGCTCTACCAATTCTTCCCGGACAATTTCCATACCTTCTTGCAAAGTAAAAATTGCATTTTGATAAACGGACGGCGTTGGTAAAAAACGTAAATAGCCCATCAAATTAGTAACGACGATTCTTTTTTGACCCTCAATCAATAAATTCATCGTTTCCAATCGATTAACCATGAGGTCTGGGCTTATTGCCAAAGCTTCACTCGCCAAAAAGTCATCCATTGGAAATAAACTTACTTCATCTGTGTAGTTCGATAAAGCCTGAACAAGTTGATTTGCTTCATATAATGAAGCTGTTACGACCAAAATACTTTTCTTCTCTTGATGAAAAAGTTTGGTCAGATACACGGCGAAAAAGTCACTGGTGAGTCCAGTAACCCCTACTTCCTTGGTTCGATCAATGCTAATCAGGTTTTCAAGAAAATCCATAGTGTCACCCATTTTTATGATTATACTTCGTCATCAACCAAGTGAAGTCAGCCGTTAGGAATTTTTCGATGATTTCGACAATCACGGGCTTTATTTCTGATAACGCTGCCTCTTCTTCTTTGGTAAATTTTCCTAAGACGTAATCTTTCAAATCCACTTGGTCTGGATGCGAAACACCGATTCGTAATCTTTTATAGGCTTGGGTATGTAAGTTTTCTTCGATGTTCTTTAAGCCATTATGACCAGCGGAAGAACCTTGAGCACGTAAGCGATAATTCCCTACTTCTAAAGCAATGTCATCACAGATGACAAGAATATTTTCCAAAGGAATGCCAAAGAATTCAACATACTTTCTTACGACTTCACCGGAAAGGTTCATATACGATTGTGGTTTTAAAAGAATTAGTTTTTCTCCGTGATAGGTCCATTCCACATAAAGTCCCTGAAACTTCTTTTTATGTAAGGCCAACTGATACTTTTCTAGAAAAGCATCTAGCATTTCAAACCCCGTATTATGTCTCGTATGTGCATATTCTTTTCCTGGATTTCCTAGCGCTACAATCAACTTCATCTTTTCTCCTCCTTTGCTTTCTGATATTCTTGATAAATTTGTGACTTGGAAACACCGCGTTCTTTCGCTACTTTTTTCATCGCATCCATTTCACTGAGCCCATCGGCCACATAGAGAGTAACATGAGCAAAAATAGTCAGCTGACTATAATCGACCGTCTCATGATTTCCCGATACGACGATCACCATCTCTCCTTTAGCTTCCTTAATTTCTTCCATCACTTCATCTAAAGGGCCACGATATATTTCCTCATACAACTTTGAAATTTCTCTTGCAATGCTGATCTTTCGATTACCAAAGACCTCTTTAATGTCTTGAAGCATCTCAGTAATACGGTGTGGGGCCTCATAGAAAATCATTGTACATGTTACTCTTTCTAAGCGACGCAACTCCTCTAGTCTGCGGGTATGGCGTGAATCTAAAAAGCCATAGAACAAGAACGGACTCGGCGCTAAGCCAGACATCGTAAGTGCCGGAACAAATGCCGTCGCTCCTGGAAGGGAGATCACAGGATAGCCAGCTTCGATAACTGCTAAAGCGATCTGATACCCCGGATCACTGATAATCGGAGTCCCTCGATCAGATGTGAAACCAATCTTTTTGCCACAAGAAAGTTGTTCAAGGACATATCCCTTCATCTTCTCTTCACTATGTTCATCACATCGGAGGAGTTTTTTCGAAAGTCCATAATGTTTCAATAATTGTCCTGTCACCCGTGTATCTTCACACAATAAAAGATCAACTTCTTCTAGCGTCTTCACCGCCCGATACGTCATGTCTTCGAGGTTGCCAATGGGTGTTGGGATGAGATAAAGGGCATTTTTCTCTCGATAACTCTTTTGACGCAAGCAAATCACCACCTATTTTTGTAAAAGTTTCAAATATTCTGTTGTTTTACTTCCATCTGCTGTGGAAATGTATAACGGAGGCAACACTTTCATTCCAGTTTTACCATGTTTTACGCCTTCTAGCAAGCACAGATTAGAATCTTTTCCTATTTTGGAGTAAACCAACTGCAGGCGTTTTGGCTCCATCCCATAGGCACGAAAGAGTACGAGCAAATCTAGTAAACGCCTCGTCTCATGAACGATCGCTAAGCGACCACCATTTTTCAACAATTTTTTAGATACTTTTAATACTTCTTCTAAAGAAAGAGTCTCCTCATGTCGCGCAAGCGTTTGGTGGTGATCTTTATTTTTATAAGAGTGCTCTGTTACTTCGAAGTAGGGAGGATTACACGTGATAAGATCGAACGTATCTGACTCCATCCTTGCGCAGTATTGTAAAATGTCTTGATTACAAATAATAATTTGATCTTCTAATTTGTTGTATGCAATACTTTCTGCAGCTAAAGAAGCAATTTCAGGCTGGATTTCAACTGCGGTTATTTTAGCCTTAGTATAAAGGGATAAGATAAGTGGAATTGGTGCGGTCCCTGTACCAATATCTAAGATTTGTTTATCTCTTGGTAACACTTTTGCGAAACGCGCAAGAAGAATGGAATCTAAAGAAAAAGAAAACCAATCACTGTCTTGATAGATTTTCCTCCCCTCATATCCTACCAAATCATGTAATACTTTCATTGCTCATCTGCCGTTATCGTAACGACACCTTTCGCTTTTAATTCGACGCGATACGTTCGATGAAGGACGTCGACATCGATTACTTTTCCGCTTCCCTCGGCAGTTTCTACAACCGCACCTAAATCAGGAAGCCCTTTT
This sequence comes from uncultured Muribaculaceae bacterium, assembly GCA_964549325.1. Lineage (GTDB taxonomy): Bacteria > Bacillota_I > Bacilli_A > RF39 > UBA660 > CARZYU01. The sequence continues at coordinate 403 of CAZJUW010000076.1, read as the reverse complement.
CGCAGTCTACTGTACTCTTCATCTTCATAATTTAGGCAACAAAGAAGTCTACCACAAACACCGTTAATCTTCGTTGGATTAAGAGATAAATACTGGTTCTTGGCCATGTTGATAGAAACACTGTCAAAATCTGTTAAAAAACTGCTACAACAAAGAAATCTGCCACATGGCCCCAGCCCACCAACAATCTTTGCTTTATCGCGTACGCCGACTTGATGTAGTTCGATCCGTGTACGATAGACTTGAGCTAGTTTCTTGACAAGTTCCCGAAAATCAATCCGCTGTGGCGCCACATAATTCATGAGAAGTTGATTGCGATCAAGCGTAAAACTCGCATCGATAAAACGCATTGGTAACTGGAGATTCATTGCAAAATTACGTGCGTTTACAAGGGCATCCTTTT
>CAZJUW010000075.1:0-5048 GCA_964549325.1 uncultured Muribaculaceae bacterium | reverse complement strand
TTTTTCTTTTGATAATGCATTGATGAACACCATCATCTGGCTGATTGCCGTATTAAAGTTCATCGTCTCATAATCATCTGTCACTTTTTTCACTGTTTGATGATAGATCTTGTCTAAGTTCGCATTTTCATCGACTACTTTTACCTGATGATAGATCCGATAGACACGATCGATGAACTTTTTACTACCATCGATGCCATTCGGATCCCATGGTTTAGCCGAAGAAAGTGGTCCCATGAACATCTCATAGACACGTAAAGCATCGGCACCATAGTTTTCGACCATTTCATCTGGATTCACCACGTTGCCACGAGATTTACTCATCTTTTCTCCATTACTACCCAAGATCATTCCTTGATGCACAAGCTTTTGAAATGGTTCTGCGACTGGGGATAACCCCTTATCATAAAGATAGTGGTTCCAAAATCTTGAGTATAACAAATGCCCAACAGCATGTTCTGGTCCCCCTACATAAAGATCCACAGGCATCCAGTGTTTCAAAAGTTCTTGGTTAGCAAACACATCTTCATTGTTTGGATCAATGTAGCGAAGAAAGTACCAAGAACTTCCTGCCGAACCAGGCATCGTCGACGTTTCTCGTCTACCGACTTTGCCATCTTTCTTAACCAGTAACCAATCCGTTGCTTTTTCAAGTGGACTATTTCCTGTCTTTGAAGGGCTATAATCATCTAATTCTGGCAGTACCAGCGGTAACTCTTGATCCTCTAACGCTTCATCGTGGTCATCGTAATGAATGATAGGAATTGGTTCTCCCCAGTAACGTTGTCTAGCGAAGATCCAATCACGAAGGCGATAATTCACTTGCTTCTTGCCAAGCCCACGTTCTTCTAACCACGCTAGCATCGCATCGATGGCTTCTTGTTTCCCTAACCCATTTAAGAATTCTGAATTAACATGCACGCCATCTTCGGTAAATGCTTCCTTCGAAATATCTCCACCCTCTAAGACAGGGATAATCTCTAAACCAAACTTCTTCGCAAATTCGTAATCACGCGTATCGTGAGCTGGAACAGCCATGATCGCACCTGTTCCATAACTCGAAAGAACATAGTCAGAGATCCAAATTGGAATCTCTTTCCCATTAACTGGATTGACGGCATATGCTCCCGTGAAGACCCCTGTCTTTTCTTTATTTAAATCTGTACGCTCTAGGTCTGATTTCTTACTGCAGGCTTCCTGATAATCAGTGACTTGCTTTCTTTGCTCATCCGTCGTGATTTTGGCAACTAAAGAATGCTCTGGAGATAACACACAGTACGTTGCTCCAAATAACGTATCACAACGTGTCGTAAACACTTGGAACGTATCCTCATGATGTAAAACTTGGAACGTCACCATCGCACCATAGCTCCTACCAATCCAGTTTCGTTCGATCTCTTTCGTTGATTCAGGCCAATCTAACGTATCTAATCCATCGATTAGCTTATCCGCATACTCCGTAATCTTCATGACCCACTGTTTCATGTTCTTACGAACAACTGGGAAACCACCACGTTCACTCTTGCCATCGATCACTTCATCGTTCGATAAGACCGTTCCTAACTCCTCACACCAATTGACCGGCATATCCACTTGCTTCGTCAATCCATCTTGATAAAGTTGTTTGAAGATCCACTGCGTCCAATGATAAAACTTCGGATCCGCCGTCGAGATCTCCTTACTCCAATCGTAAGAGAAACCAAGCATCTGTAACTGACGCTTAAACGTCGCAATATTTTTTAAGGTGAATCCCGCTGGATGATTGCCTGTCTTAATCGCATACTGTTCAGCAGGTAATCCAAACGCATCCCATCCCATCGGATGAAGAACATTATACCCTTGCATACGTTTCATACGTGCCATGATATCCGTTGCCGTATATCCTTCTGGATGCCCTACATGTAGTCCTTGTCCTGATGGATAAGGGAACATATCCAAAACATAGTACTTTGGGCGGGAAAAGTCCCATACATCTGTTGTGAACGTCTTATTGGCAAGCCAATATTCTTGCCACTTCTTTTCTACTTCTTTGAATCGATACATTTCTTCTTCATTCCTTTCCTGATAAAGTGTTTGCCAATCAAATGATAAGAGATCAAGGCTAATACGAGCAAGATAGCTAAGCCGATCACGACTTGCACGAAGAGGCTGTCAACCAAACTACCTACCGTGACTGCGACCGCCAAATCAAAAGCGGTCGATACTCCCATTGAGAGTAAAAAGCGACGATAATAAGGAGATTCAGGATCCAACTGATAACGATAGATCACGAAAGCAATCTCCGATGGTAACTTCTTCTTATCGAATTTTACTTGTTTCTTCGCCATCCGCATCTTCTGTTTCTCTGATAACTTTTTCTTAACTTTGCGAACCTTTGCTTCCTCAAATTCGATTCGATTGAGTTCTGGTCTAAGCGATATCATATAATAAATGATATAAGAGAACACAAAAGTTAACAAGAAAATGACAATTTGAACCATATAACCTCCTCCCCCACAAAAAAATTCGCCCTTGACATAAGGACGAATTGCTTCGCGGTACCACCTTAATTCATGGCTAAGCCATGCAGCTTTCCAAATGGTAACGGGATTTCCCCGAATGCTCTTTCAAGGATCAAGTTCACCTATTCTTCTACTTCATTTTCACCAACCATGAAGTCTCTTCATAGAAACCCTAGATTACTACTATCCTGCGCATTGATACTTAGTATTATATTAAATCTGTTCGATATATTCAAGTAATTTTAAGAATAATTTCATATGTTCCTTCGGAAGTCCCTGTTTCCTTAATTTGCGAATATTGATGCGCTTGTTCTTAATCGGCAAGTCACCAAAGATAATTGCTGCGATCTTCTCTTTCATGTACGTTTCAATCTGTAAGTCCATCAGAATCGCATTGATATCCTCGTTGATGACACGGACAGCATCAATTTCGATGTCTTTTCCTTTGCAGTTTACGGTAAGTTGTCCAACGCTCGGTACATCTTTCACTTCAACGACGAAGTCGTTATCATCGACATAACAATTCACATTGATCTTATTCTGATTGAAGTACGTCGTCACATCATGAGCTCTTTTGGTATTACGGAAACGAATCTTATAATGGCGCTTTTCCGGAACGATTCCACTTTTTCCAGCAATGGAGCGAATGATGACGGTATAGTTACTCTTCAAATAATTGTAATCGATATCCGTCTTTAAGAAATAATTCTCTTCATACAGTGATGTAACCCCGTCGTCTTCATAAAGTTCGTAATGGTTGCTTTTCCCTGGGAAGATATGAATTTCCATCTCTTTAGGATTGCCAACATTGTTCCGATCACTGACATTGGAGAGTGGAATGATTGCCCCACTCTTCGCAAAGACTGGATAATCTTCCTCCCGAAAGAAAGAGATGTAACGCTTGGCTCCTGGGAATTTCTTACCTGTCTTGAAGTCGTACCAAATGCCATCCGGAATATAGAACTTGTGGATCGTTCGGTTCATGACAGCTTCTTTCCGCCCTAAGATCGGTGCGACCAAAAGCTGACTACCAAAGAAATATTGATTACGATAATTATCGTCATCATACACCCAAGGATATTGATAATAGAACGGTTGAATGAGTGGTATTCCATCTTTATGATAATGATAGGCTTCCGTATAGAGATAAGGAATTAACCGATGACGTAATCGCAGATAATTTTCCGCAATTGTCTCCGTCTTAATATCCCAAAGCCAAGGTTCTTTCTTATAATATGGTCCCCTTGCCGAATGAAACCGTAAGATTGGACTAAAAACCCCTAATTCGACATAACGAATATAAAGTTCGCTCTCTTCGATCCCCGCATGGTTTCCACCGATGTCATAACTCCACCAAGTAACTCCTGCATTGGCTGCCAACTCCATATGTCTTAACAAATCTTTTAATGACTTCCAACTGACGACGCTCTTTCCAGCATACAAGACAGAATAACGATGATCTGCCAAAGCCGTAGGACGTGACAGTAAGATGCCACGCTTCGTCGGCAGTCGATTTGAGTCGTAGAACAAATAATGATTTAATATCCACTGTTCCAGCCATTTATTTGGCTCATCATAATCGTTCCAGAAAAAGTCACAGCCCAAACTTTCGAGGGGATGCAGTAATACTTTCATATAGACATCCAAAAACTTTGGATTGAGTGGATCGAATAAAATAATCTTAGGATCCGTAATTCCTAGATACTGACAGATGAGCGCGTAGTATGCTTCATGGGGATAAATGCCCTGCTTCGGATTCACCTGAAGTCCAACACGGATATTCTTCTCATGTAAGCGTAGAAAGAGTTCTTGTGGATTCGGAATCAATTCACGATTGAACGTGTATCCAGTATAAAGATTCTTTTCCTGTCCAACGTTTCGAATGTGCCAATCTTTATCAAGTAATAAAACGGAAAGGGGGATGTTACGATGCTCAAATTGCTCTGTGAGTGCCAAAATATCCTCCGTTTTGTAAGTCTCATTTCGGCTCCACCAGGTGCCTAAAGCATATCTTGGAATGAGTGGCGGATACCCCGTCAACTGATAATAATCTTGTAAGGCAAGAAAAAAGTCAGTATTGTAAAAGAACAAATAAACGTCTTCATTCCCAGCAGGAGGATCTAGTAGTGTTCCATCGTCAGCGATCAATTTACTCGTTTGATCGTAGTATGCGGCAAAACCATCTAGGGAATAGAGTCCATTCGTTCTCCTCCCTTCCATCTTCACATCAATCGCAAAACTGGAACCTTTGTAATTTCTAGCCTCTGGATGACCATAATACCAAGTCTTTTCCACATCCTTCGGCGTATTCAAAAGGCGAACCCGCAAGTTTTTCATCGGATCGAACTTGGTTCCTTCAAAAGGTTGTTCCTTCGTATAAGAAAGACGAAAATACTTGGTGCTCACTTCTAAATAAGTCGCATCTTCTTTTACGGTATAAGTAGGTCTTGGGAAATTTCTAAAAAGAGCAAACTGAGTAGGGGCATCGACGAACTGTCCCGTCTTACTATATTCAATTCGCAATAATCGTTCCGTCAAGACGGAAAT
>CAZJUW010000074.1:0-5129 GCA_964549325.1 uncultured Muribaculaceae bacterium | reverse complement strand
TGAAATTGCTTCCTTTGAAACGCTTGCAACTTTCATTCTAAAGAAGATGGAACGCTTATACCCAGAACGTTTACAGGAACGTTATGATATCGCTGTACCGCTATCGGAAACCTTAGAAGAGGAGTTTGAACAAATTGCTAAAAAAAGAGGTGCTCTTCAAAAAGGGGGAGTTGCTGACTACGAAAAGGTAGCGAAGATCATCATTGGTGATTTACGAGAGGGACGTCTTGGAAAAGTGACCTTTGATGAGTACAAGGAAGTATAGATTCCTTTTTGGTATTGGTTGTCCATTGACAAGTTTGTGGAAAACGGAGTATCCTTAGACTAGGAGGAACTAGAATGAAGAAAGTAAAAAAAGAAAATTGGCTCTTTCGATGCTTTGACTTTATTAGTAATGGCATATGTAATGGGATTGAAACGTTAGGAAAGATGGCTTCCAAGAAAGAGGGAAGAAGTATGTTAGACATCATGGCCAAGATCTTGACCATTCTTCTCTTAACTTGGGCGTTGGAATTTCCGTTCTTTCTTGCAAAGTGTTTTGCAAGATGGATGTTCGGGTTGTTTTCGACGACGATTACGAGTCTGTTGGAACCTGTCTTTGATACATTCTGTACGTATAGTTACTTGATCAGTGCTGTAGCTTTTATCTTCTATGTTATTAGACACTTGATTGCAAACGATCATAGTAAGGAAGACTTATCAAAAGAAGTCCTCAAACCCGTTCTTAAATTCTTACGGGCATTCTTGATCGTATTAACAATTCCACTGTTGATCTTGCTCATAATCTTACTACTTTGCTTTATCTTATTAGTTGTCGGTATCTTCTTGCAAGTCTATTCGATTGGCTTATTTGCTATGTTGCTAGGTGCAATTCTGATGATCTTTGGGCTTCTTTGGATGATTCATTATGGAAAGGAGGAAAGACTATGAGAAAACGTGTCCTTTTATTCTTATCAGGTCTTATTGTCTTCTTCTTTGGCGTTAGTATCCTTTCCTTAGAACTGATGAGTTTCGAATATATAAATCAAGCCCCTGAAATGACGATGATGTCGTCTGAGGATGTGACGGAGTACGTCTTAGGAGATGAAAATCACTATGCCTTTTATTCCGATGACTGTTACATTGAATTAAAGGAGAATGAGAACATTCAAGATAAAGTGATCGTTCGCGTGACCTATTATCCGCAATATGGATCCGTTTTGTCTACCAGTGATGACCTGGAAGTGGGAAATACCACGACGAAGGAATTTTTATATCAGTTTCAAAAGGAAAGTTATTTTACCCTTGTGAAAGCCTTTTCTCATGATTTATTAGAAGACTGGAAAAACCATCGATTTTATAACTACAGTTTGGTTGTTTACCCACATATCATCGTCGAAGTCAATGGCACACAAAAAGAACAGATCAAGATATTAGGAAGAGAGGAAGGAAAAGATGATGTCTTCATCGAAAGTAGTCTCTATGACTAAGGAATTCGACAATTATGTCTATGAACGAGAACTTCGAAAAGAGGGGATTACCCTCATTGCTGGAGTCGATGAAGTGGGACGTGGACCGTTAGTCGGGCCCGTTGTCGCTGCGTGTGTCATCTTGCCAGAACACTTCGATCTACCAGGTTTAACGGACTCTAAAAAACTGAGTGAAAAGAAACGAAATCAGTTGTTCCCACTCATCAAGGAGCAGGCGATCAGTTATGGCATTGGTCTCATCGATGAAAAGACGATCGATGAGGTGAACATCTATGAAGCGACGAAGTTAGCGATGAAACAAGCGATTGACAACTGTCACGTAAAGCCAGAACATATCTTGATTGATGCGATGAAGCTGGAACTTGACATTCCTTCTACCTCTATCATCAAGGGCGATTTAAAAAGCATCACCATTTCGGCAGCTTCGGTCTTAGCCAAGGTGACGAGGGATGCGATGATGTATGAATTAGATCGCCTTCACCCAGAATATGATTTTGCCCATAATAAAGGGTATCCTACGAAGAAACATGTGGAAGCAATTGAACAGTTTGGGATCATTGACGAACATCGTTTGACCTTTTCCCCTGTTTCGGAATATGTTGCCAAACATTCCACATAAGATGAAGCATAGAGGGCTTTCAGAAAAAAGCACTTCTTTTGTTTGACAAAATAGAAAAAGACGAGTATAAGTTGGTAAAGGACGTGAGAAGATGGCAAAGAAATTAGTAATCGTTGAGTCTCCATCGAAGAGTAAGACGATCGAAAAATATTTAGGCAAAGATTATAAAGTGGTTTCTAGTAAGGGGCATATTCGTGACTTAGCAACGACAGGAAAATTTGGCTTGGGCGTCGATATCGACAATGGCTTTACGCCAAGTTATGTCCCGATCAGTGGCAAAAAGAAGTTGATTGCCGAGTTGAAACAGGACGTTAAAGCAGCAGACTCTGTCATTCTGGCAACCGACCCCGATCGTGAGGGAGAGGCCATCTCTTGGCATTTGAAAGATGCTTTAGGAATCAAGGAGAACAACTATGAACGCGTACTATTTCATGAAATTACGAAAGATAAAGTCTTAGAAGCCATCGCTCACCCAGGAAAGATCGATGACGCTCTAGTGAAAAGTCAGGAGACACGTCGTATTTTAGATCGGATCATCGGTTTTCGGTTATCCAAATTACTTCAGAATAAGACAGGGGCTAAGAGTGCAGGTCGTGTCCAAAGCGTCGCTTTAAAACTGATCGTCGATCGGGAACGAGAGATCGCTCGTTTCCAAAAGGAAGAATATTGGACATTGACCGCTTTCTTCGATGGATTTGATGCTGAACTTGAAAAGTACCGTGGCGAGGAAATCAAGCTGGAAAATGAGCAAGCGGCACAGGCTGTCTTATCTGTCCTTTCAAAAGAATATCGCATCACGGACATTGGGCAGAAGGAAAAAGGAAAAAAGTCTAAGGCCCCATTCATCACCTCGACATTACAACAGGAAGCCTCGATCAAATTAGGCTTTCCAGCCAAAAAGACGATGAGTTTAGCTCAGAAACTATATGAAGGAATTGACCTTGGAACCGAAACCGTCGGCTTGATTACCTACATGCGTACCGATTCCATTCGTCTATCTGATGAATATGTCGGGAGTGCTTATCATTACATTGAAGAACATTATGGAAAAGAATATATTGGTTACCGCAAACAAGCAAAGAAGAAAGAAAATGTACAGGATGCTCACGAAGCAATCCGACCAACTAGCATCTTACGGACACCTGAAAGCGTCAAGAGTCATTTATCCCCTGATGAGTTCAAACTATATCGGATGATTTATTATCGTGCTTTGGCCAGTGTCATGGCGGATGCCCAAGTCAAACAGACGACCGTGTTACTCGTGAATCATGATTACGAATTCAAAGCAACTGGGCAAGTGCTCGTCTTCCCAGGTTACTTGAAAGTCTATGCGGACTACGAGAGCAGTGAAGATAAAGTCTTACCAGCATTAGAAGAAAATACTACGTTAACTTCGTTAGAGGAGAAGATTGAACAACATTTCACCAAACCACCAAGCCGCTACACTGAAGCACGCCTTATCAAAGAGATGGAAGAATTAGGAATCGGAAGACCTAGTACTTACGCGAAGATTATCGATACGTTGAAAGAGAGAAACTACGTCAAGATGGAAGAGAAGAAGTTCGTTCCAACTGAAATGGGAATTGAAACGACGGATAAACTACAAGAATTCTTCGCGGACCTTATCAACGTCAAATATACCGCGGCAATGGAAACTGATTTGGATGAAGTTGCTGATGGAAACAAAGTATGGAATGAAGTTTTAGCGGACTTTTACCAATTATTTGAACCTCGTGTGAAAGAGGCCTTTTCGCAGATGGAAAAGAAAGCCCCACAAGAGACGGGAGAAAGTTGTCCAGAATGTGGCAGTCCTTTAGTGATCAGAAAAGGGCGTTACGGAGCGTTTACAGCTTGTAGTAACTATCCGACATGTAAATATATCAAGAAAGAGCCAAAGGTTGTCAAAGAGATCATGAAGTGCCCTGTGTGCAAGAAAGGTATGGTCATCGAAAAGAAGACGAGAAAGGGCAAGATCTTCTATGGTTGTAATCAATATCCAACTTGTACATTTGCATCGTGGGACGAACCTGTGCCGGGGATGTGTCCTGAGTGTGGAAGTTATCTAGTAAGAAAGAATAAGAAGATCAAATGTAGTAGTTGTAAGTATGAAAAGCAAGAGGATTAGTTCCTCTTTTTTTTGATAAGAAAAAAATAAACGAAAGAGGAGGACAAAATATATGGAAGAGATCAGTAAAGTTCCATCTAAAATAATTGAAATAGAAATAAGAATTACATTACTGGAATATTTAAAGAGAAACAACACGATAGATGATGGAATGTATCACTTCTGTATGAATCAATGATTAAAAAAACAAGAATTAGCAAAACAAAAATACGATGATGATATAAATGATATTAAGAATTATCAAATATTAGCTGAAGGAGGTGCAGTATGGACTTATATACACCTTACTGTCTAATAAATGATACTCTAACTATTACTTGAGGAATAGCTAGCAAATATACGAAAAAGTATGATGTTGGGTTTGTATATACATGCTATATGAGAATTTGAATTTACAAATTAAAGATTGCAAAAAATGTCAAAAATTATAAATAATTTGCCTTTTATTGCAAATTTTTGTGGTTTAGATATGTTATATTAAACTTAGAGGTGAAGTTATGAAGAAGAAACCTGGGAAAGGGTATTGGTGCATTGGTCTTGCGGTAGGAATTATCGCCTTATTTTGGATAGCGATCGCTTTACTAGCGTACTACGGATATTCCACCATCGAGTGGAGCATTGGAGAATATAACGGAATGAGTGATACGTTTCACAGTCTGGTGGTAGAGGCGGATGCTGAAAATTTAATTGATGAAGTGGAAGAACTGATTGATAATGGAATGGATGCACCGAGTGTTGGGAAAGCAATACTTTTCTCATACGACTGTATTGAACCATACGGAGTAGACTATGACAGCGACTATTCCTATGTGATCGTCTACAATGCAGGGTACCATGATTATCGGTATTACGTACAATTGGTCGAGTACACGGAAGATGGATTCCAAGGGATTCCATTGATCGATGAGGATCAGTT
>CAZJUW010000073.1:0-5171 GCA_964549325.1 uncultured Muribaculaceae bacterium | reverse complement strand
AGGCGTAAGATAACCCTAGTAAGAGAACGAGGCCCAACGTAACAGATAAAACCACGGTTAACGTTTTCCTCTTTTTCTTCTTACCTTCTAATATGGCCCCCCCCCAGGTTCAGTTTTTCTTTATCCACAACTTAGTCATCTCCTTATTTTTACTCTATCACAAACAGAAAAAGAGATCTAGTCCCTTCTCAATAATTTCTTGATAATTCGCTTTAGTTTTTGTTTTCTTTGATATGCTACATAATCCTTCGTAAGGGGTAATTCATAACTACCGATGACCTCTTCAACGTAGCCACCAAAGCCTCGTTTAAATTCATAGATGCCATAATCTTTACTTTTGGGATCAAAATCATTCATAATGCCATAGAAATTATATTTCTTAAAATGATGATCAATTCCGTAAGTGATCATTTCCCACTGGTTCGCATATTGTCCATTTAAGAACATGTATTCATCGATACTGCCACTACACAAATAGATGATCTCATCCCCATATGTCATGAACATAGCAGCCGATAACACGAGAACCTCTTCTTCATGTGAATCGCGCATTTTCTTTGCTTCTTCTAACTTTTTCGTAAGGCTTTCTTTTAAAATAACAGCGTCTTTTTTCTTGCCACGGTTACTTGGTGTATCGGGCAAGGAAGCGAGTAGTTCTTCTGTTTTGTGCAACTCTCCTTCTAACTTTTCTACATACTCTTTTAAGTTAATCTCTGCGAGAAGATAACGAACTTCGCCTTTTTCATGAAACAAATCATACATCATCTCGTAGTACGCAAGCGACTTATCCATGAAGTTACGCCGTTCACTTGTCGACTCCGTAATCATCTTAAACTTTGAAAGTTCCTTTTTGCCAATTTCCCGAACCTTAACTCCATTATCGAACGTCTTCTTGATCCGCATTCGGGTATTTGGTTTCATCTCTTTTAAAATCTGTTCCTTGGTCTTTCCTATAAGATCTAAGGAGAATGCCCATACGACTTGTTCACTTTCGTTACTAGCTACAAAACCCAGTTTTTGTAGATTTTTTACGACATCCGTATGATCAATTCCACCTGCGACGACGTTCCCATCGATGTCTCTTTGATAATAGACAAGATATGGATCAATTCGCAACACATACCCATTCTTCGCTTGGAGATAGTCCTTTAGCGTCTCGAAGAAACGCTTCAAGAGGACTTCATTTTCATAATCGAGAAGCGGTCCACGAATGGCATAGAACTCTTTCTTTCCTCGGAAATTTGTACGAGACAACAACATAGAAGCAGCGATCAGATCTTTGCCTTTGCGCATGCCTACATAAGAAACTTCCCAACCACGTTCCATTCGTAATTTTCCAATCTCAGGTGTTGATAGAAAGGTCTTTAGTGGATGTCCATTTAAGAAAGTACGATACTCTTCTTCTTTGATTTCCTCCAATTTCATGTTAGCCCCTCCTTGCCCAGAAATGCTTTAACTTTTGGTACCCGCCAAAAGCAATCCGATACAAGTGATATAAGAAAGGCGAAATGACGAGATCGAACTCACCGATGTACTCTTCCACATGTCCACCAAAGCCACGTTTAAATTCATAAAGACCATACATTTCATCTTCTTTATTCGTAAAATTTCCCGTAATGCCATAGAAATTATATTTCTTGTATCCGTTTTTTAAAGCGTATTGAATCATGTTCCAGTTGGTTGAAATTGCCGAAGAATAAGAAATATATTCTTCATAGGTTCCTCCTAATAAAGAAAGCAATTCTGTTCCATGTTTTAAGTAGAGCATTCCACCTAAGACGATAGGATCCCCCTTCTCTTTCACCAACGTTTCGGTCTCTTTCTTACATTTTAAAAGACGTTCGATTTCTGCCTCATCAATCTTAATCTGATTATGTAGTTTATAGCCCCCTTTTTGATATCCTTTTAACTTTTCTTCGTTTTCAGTAATACGCTCACGAAGTGAAGCTAAGTTCTTTTCAATCGAGGCAAGATACTCTTTTCCATGTAACTCCGTCAAGACGATCATGACGTTTTTTCCAAGACAAGAGATCATATTTTGGTAGTAAGAGAATGGTCGATCGATAAACTTTCGTCTTTTGGCTGTAACACTCATGATATCGGTAAATTTCTCTAACTCGTCCGAATCGATCACACGTGTCGTAATGTGCATTCTGCCATTGCGATTAATTTTGTTTCGTGTCCTGAGCTTCATCTTGGAAAGTAACTCTTCTTCTGTCGTATTGGTAAGGTCTAACGCAAAGGCCCAACGTGGTTGGAGATTCTCCATTCCCATCGTAAACCCTAGATGGCGATACCCTAACTTTTTCATACGCTCTAAAACATTCGAATGGTCAATCCCTCCCTCAACGACATTGCCGTCAATATCTCTTTGCTTATAAATGAGATAAGGATCTAACTTGACAAAGATTGCCTTTTTCTTTTTTGCAAAGGCTTTTATTTGTTCCGTAAAAAAGCGAAGTACCTGTTCATCATCGTAGTCTAGTAAGAAGCCACGTGGTGCATAAAAAATGGTGAAAGATGCGAATACTCTTTTGGAGAGAAGTAAAGAAGCCGCAACAATCTTTCCTTTCTCTTTCACTCCAACAAGGTCATACTTCCAACCATTCGTTTCTTTTAAGCGTCCCCAACCTGGCATCTGATGGAATGTTCCACAAGGATGGTTCCATGAGAACGTTTCAAATTCTTTTTCTGTTAACGTAACAAATTCCATTATCATCATCCTAAACTATTATTAGTATAACCAAAATGATTTTTTTAGTCAAACAACGAAAAACCGAGGATTTTAAGCATCCTCAGTCTCCTTTTTTGAAGTTTTTTTTCTTTTTGAAAATAGTCCTTTAACGAACTCTTTCAAGCCTACCCCAAAGACATCTTGGAACGTATGGAACCAACTAGTAATTCCAAAATAGATGATGGCGCCAACGATCACGTAAATTGCAACGATGAAAATGGCCATCGTCCGTGACGTTGTATCCATCGGAAAGAAGCAATTCACAAGAAGAAGTGCTACGATCATCAGGGCAGTTGCGAAAAGCGATACGAGTACGATGCGAAGCGTCTTCTGGTAGTGTACACCAAACTGGCGATGTAAATCGACCAAACTGATGATGATGGGGATGAGATAAGCAAGGATCGTCGATATAGACGCCCCATAATAAGCAGGAAGCCCTAACTTGCTGAAGAGAATGACCATCGGAATATTTAAAATCCCCTTGATGCAAAGACACAGAAGCAGACTGACGTTTGCTACCTTATATCGATTTAAAGACTGCATGATAACGTTGATATTGAGATAGACAGCATAGAACAAAGCCGTCAATACGCTTACATGAAAGACGCTGATACAAAGATCCTGTTTTCCGTAGAAGATCGTCCAGACAGGGCTTGCAAGCACGCTTAGTCCCGCAACCATGGGCAAAACTAAGAACAGTAAAATCTGTAGCGTTTTGTTGATCTTACTTCGGATGGCACCATAATCTTTCTTCGCATAGTCACCTGTAATGTTAGGTAGCACACTGACGACGAGACCAGAGGCGATCGAGGTCACGATCACGTTTAATTTCGCACCCCACGTCGAGATGACGGAGAGAACCGTCTCGGCGTCTTGTGTTGAAAGATGAGCGTATTTTGTGAGCGTACGAACGAGTGTCATCATATCGATGGTATTACATAAGGAAACGACGATACTGATCAAGACAAAAGGAATGGCATAGCCTAACAGCTTTTTCACAAGATGTCGATTCGTGACATCTTTCTCTTCTTGCCTAGAAACATATTTCGGATCATCCTGTGATCGAACTTTCTTCATATTGTAGCCAAGGTAACAAAATGAGGCAATCGCGCCAACTGTCGCCGCGAAGACAGCAATACCAACGGCTTCTTTGGTCCCAAACCACTTCATCATGAAATAACTTCCAAAGATGATGACGATGACTCTTACGAACTGTTCTAACAAGTCACTGATCGATGAACAACTGATGTATTTATGTCCTTGCATATACCCACGCATCGTACTGATGATTGTGACGAACAAAATGGCCGTCGTCGAAACCCGCAGCACGAAGACGATATCTTCTTTGGTATTTCCACCCGTGGCCCCACCGATGATCATATTCGCAATCGTAGGTGCCAAGACGAATAGCCCAACCGTCGATAACACTGCCAAGCCTAATGTAATCAATAACGCCACACGATAGCTTCTTCGTTTCGCATCTTGATAGCCTAAAGCGTTATATTCACTAACAATTTTAGAGATGGCAAGAGGCAATCCTACTGTAGAAAGGTTCAAGAATAACGTGTACATATTGTAAGCATAACCATAAAGGGCTCTTCCCTTCTCGCCAATGATCGCATGGAAAGGGATGACGTAGATAATTCCTAAAATCTTACTGAAAACCAAACATAAAGTGGCGATCATCGCCCCTTTCATGAAGTTATCTTTCTTTAATTTTTTCAAGAAAATCACTTCCTCACTATCTTTTATTATAACCAAATTTGAAAGGGTCTACAACTTAAGGTCGCCCATAACGTTCCATCAGCCTGTAGCACCCAAAGTAGATGATACCTAACATAAGACAGGAAAGCGCTTGTAATATCCAGCCTCGAAAGAAAGGCGTAAACAAGAAGTGTTTCAAAAGTAAAGTGACGCTGGATGACATCAAAGCACTGGTCAAAAAAGTCATGAACGTACGAATCGTGCCCTCATAATTTTTTCTCGCTAGTTGATGGACTTTTCGCAAGGAAAGTACGATCGACGGAAGAAGACAGGAAAGATCCGTAAGATAGATGCCCAGTGTTGGTTGGAAACCCAACTTACGAACGCCTGCGATGATAGAGCCATTTAAGATGAATTTCAAAAAGCAAAAACAGAGGTAACTAAGTAAGATCGTCCGATTGCTGTGCAAGCGGGCGAGCGTATACGATAAGATCAAAAGCACGCCTAGAAAAAGAGTCACCAATAGATCGATAGCAAAGTAGATACTGCCATCTAGAGAACCATAGAGAAGAAACCAAAACGTATCGGAAAGTAAGAAGCCAAAGAGGAAAATAGATCCAATTTTCCTTAGGTATTTTCTTAGAAACAACAAAGTGTCATTCGCCCATTCATAGGTCGTTTTTGCTTTACTTTCACGGATCCAAGTGCGCATTTTCCAAAGAAGATAGCTAAC
>CAZJUW010000072.1:0-5222 GCA_964549325.1 uncultured Muribaculaceae bacterium | reverse complement strand
GCTTACCTCTAACTTGCTGATCTTGGCAATATCGACATAGTAAAATAGTCTCAACAACTTGACTGCCTTGTCACTATAAATCTTTTCATTTTGATAACAATCTTCACAAAGATATCCTCCAACCCCACTATCAAACGTCACGATACGCTTGTCATTTCCGCAGAGTGCACAGCCATCGACCATTGGGCGAACGCCAAGGACCTCTAATAATTTGAGTTCTAAAATACTGGTGAGTACGACCGGATCATATCCCTCTTCCATCTTGAGAAGTGTCACTTGTAATTGTTCATAAAGGTTTGCATCCGTCTGTTTACTCACCTGTCCCACCAGATCTAATAAAAAGGTAGCATAGCTGATTTTGCGAAGATCGGTCTGTAACGTGCGGAAGAAATTTAGAACGTCGACGCCAATCAACGTCGATAGTCCTTTTTCTTTATAATAAATATGGAAATTCCCATAAGTGAGTTTCGTACTGACAGAGCGAAGCTTACTTTTTAAGGACCGACAACCTTTTGACAGAATCCCAATGATGCCATATTCTTTCGTCAGTACGTTTAATATCTTACTAGTCTCACTATAATTCGTCTCTTGCAAAACGATGCCTTCCACCGTTACGATCGTCATGTTATCACTTCGTTTCTTTTAATTTTCGAAATAGGAGAAAGTACCTGATGTCTCCTGTATCTTTAAATAACTTCCAAACGATTTCTTCCATTTTATCACCATTCTTATTTTGGGAAGAAATCGATTTTCTTATACTTGATCTTCGTCCTTTAGTCCAAGTTCCAAAAGATATTTTTCTTTATCACGCCACGATTCGATGACCTTAACATACGTTTCTAAATAAACCTTTTTGCCCAAAAAAGCTTCGATGTCATAGCGAGCACGTGTACCGATCTCTTTTAACATCTTTCCTTGTTTGCCAATGATGATCTTTTTTAAGTTTTCGCGATCGACGACGATACAGACCCCAATATGAACGCGGTCTTCTTGCTCTTCGAAGACTTCCGTATAACAAGTGATCGAATGTGGCACCTCATCGCGCGTAAGTTCCAAGAGCTTTTCTCTCACGACTTCAGATGCCCAAAAACGAGTAGAAATATTCGTAAGTTCTTCCTCATCAAAGAGGCGTTTTCCCTCGTCAAGATCTTTCTTTAAACATTTTATTAAGGTATCGACGTTATCGTATTGCAATGCGGAAAGAGGAATGATTTCCGTAAAAGGATACAGATCTTTCACTTGATCGATCAGACGAAATAGATGTTCTTTTGGAAGCTTGTCTACCTTATTTAATAAAAGGTAAACTTTACTTTTCGTGCCTTTTAATTTGTTTAAAATAAATTCGTCGCCTCGGCCAAAACCTTTCTCAGCATCAATTAAAAACAAGATAATATCAACGTCGTCAAAGGATGCATAGGATTTTTGATTGAGAACATTTTCTAATTTATGAGTGGGTTTCTTAATTCCTGGCGTGTCGACGAAGATAATCTGTGCCTCTTCGTCATTATAAATTCCCTGAATGACGTTTCGCGTCGTCCCCGACTTATCAGAAGTAATCGCAAGATGTACGTTCAAGAGTGCATTTAACAGTGTACTCTTGCCGACGTTTGGACGTCCGACGAGACTTACATAACCTACTTTCATTTTAAATCTTCCTCTGTGAAAGCCATTGGACAAAGAGATCCAACCGTTTCCACTTGGTAATCTCCCTTTCGATTATACATCGTAACGTTTGAAGTAGCCTCGAAGAACTCGACTATCACTTGGCGACACAAGAAACAACAAGAACTGATCTTGTCACTATCAACCATGATGGAAATCTCCTGGAAGTCTCCTTTGCGGTAACCATTTTTCACCGCCTCTAAAATAGCTGTCCGTTCGGCACAAATGGTTGCTCCATAGGATGCGTTTTCAACGTTGACTCCCATAAACTCGCTTCCATCTTTCATCGTGACGACAGCTGAGACGCGAAAGTGTGAATAAGGACTGTAACTCTTTTCTAACAATGCCTGTAACTTTTCTTTCATTCGTAACTCCTCCTAGAATAAGGCGATGATCTTCGGTATAAAGATCGCCAGTCCAACGATCGCTGCCACAACCGATAAGACTAAGACCGCCGCACTCGCGGTATCTTTGGCAACTTTCGCCATTGGGTGATACTCCTTGGTCACTAAATCGATAGTGGCTTCAATCGCCGTATTTAATAATTCCGCACCCATGACGAAACCAAACATGCAAAGACAGAAAAGCCACTCTGTCGTATTGATCTTGAGGGCAATGCCTGCGAACACGACCACGATAACGGCAAGAAGGTGAATCAGCATACTTTGTTCATTTAAGTAAGCATATTTCAATCCTGCAAACGAATATTTAAAACTGGCCAAGAAACGTTTGATTCCTAACCTTTTTTTTCTATCTGGTAATTCCATTTTCTTCTAGTACCTCCTCTTGTTTGGCAAACATGATCTTCTCTTTTTCTATCGTATCATGATCATATCCTAGTAAGTGATAAAATCCATGAACGGCCAAGAAGACAATTTCTCGTAGTAAACTATGACCATACTCTTCCGCCTGACTAACTGCCTTGTCAAAACAGATGTAAATATCTCCCAACACCCGCGCATCACAACCTGTCGTTACGGTATCTTCATCTTCTAAGGCAAAGGTGATCACATCCGTTACACGATCGATCTTGCGATAATCTCGATTCAAATTTTGAATCATCTCTTGGCTTACGAAGATGACATTGAATTCCACTTCCTCTATGTGTTCTTTTTGACAAGCACTTTGTAATACTTTCGTGAGTGTCTTTTCAAAGGCTTCAATACTATGATCTTGCTCATTAAAGATTCCAATATGCAAACTCTCACTTCCATTTCTATTCTTCTTGCGGTATTTCTTCTTCTAATACGATTTCTCCTGTTGCCGTGATGTCCTCTTTCACTTTATAGAAGACTTCTACTGTTATTCTACTATCAAATGTTTCAGTTTTCAAAGTTTTTTCTAAAATAATCTCATCTTCGTCGCCTAACTTTTTCTTAAGTTTTTCGCGTCCTTTCGCAAGGGCCAAAGAAACAGCTTCCTCAAAGGATAAGTTTAAATCCGTTATGATCCGTTCTTTCTCTTTCCGATAACTGAGTCCAATCGGCAACATAAGGTTGTGAAACCCAAAGATTTCTTCGACGACTTTGGACTCGTAAGTGGAAGGAATCGTGAACTCTTTGGAGAGAAAATAAAAACTCAAGACTTTTTTCTCATTTCCAGTCAATTTGCTATCATAATACGCAAGAGGCATATCCACTTTGACGCGATACCAAGTTTCTGCAAAAACCTGTCCTTCCGCATGGACTTGGGTTTTGACTTCATCTTGATTTTTGATGACACCTGTGATGATGACATCGCCCTTTTTCACATAATCGTTTTTCTTCTTGACAACTTCTCCAGTCGAAGCATCGATCTTCAGTATGATTCCATCTTTTTTCGCAACGATATTCTGAGGAGTCGTATCTTCCTTGATTTCTTTGATCTTTCGTTGTTCTACTTTGACGGTATACTTCGTCCCAGTACGTTCGATTTCTAACCACTCTAAGTCTTGTTTATGATCCTTAAGGATTTGGGAGGCGATCTTTTCTTGTCTTGCAAAAGAGACTTGAAAGTGAAAAGGACTGATGCCATAACTTGCTAACTCTTCTTCTAACATTGCGCAAATGTTTTGATCGCTATGCACGATTTCTACCTGAAAGATCATTTTGGAAAGGACGAAGAGGACCAAAAGACTTACGATGATCGAAAGGAGAAAAACATAATTTTTGCGGACGATATATTCTATTTTGGCAAGCGAAAAACGATCCACGACTTCAATTTGATAGCTCGTCTTGATCTTGCTGATCTTCTTGAAGCCTGCTTCACTTACTTTGACAAAGCAACAATCTTTATGTAATTCAATATTCTCTAGCGTGATGTGCATCTTATATAAGTTTTGTAAAAAGCGGCGTGGGTCCTTGCCAGTGATCTTGATGAGATAGTATTTTGCAAACATTACTTCATCTCAATTCCTTGGACATAACCCATAATCAAGATCTCTTCTTCTAGAAGTCTACTTACGACGAGATGATTTCCTCTGATGTAGACCGTCTTTGTTCCCACTCTCATCCGAATGAGATCACTTTCTAGTGAGAGCACTTCATCATAATTGATCGCATGAACCCGATCTTTGAACAGGGTCAAGCGAAATTCGTCGTCTTTCATGTAGTCCACGATTGTTTTTAACACGCGCATCACCTTATTAAAAGGTATGAAAAAATAAGACTGATTATTAGTCTTATTTTGGCGATCAAAGATTTGCTAATTTTTCTTTGATAAGGCTACTGACCTCTTTCATGTCAGCTTTTCCTTTCAGTTTCGGACTCACTTCCTGCATGATCTTGCCCATATCCTTTGCTCCTGTTGGTGCTACCTTAACAAAGGCTTCTTCGATGATCTTTTCCACCTCTTCTTTGGAAAGTTGCTCTGGCAAGTACTCCTTTAGGACAGCAAGTTCTGCATTCGTTTGATCGACAAGATCCATACGATTCGCCTTTTTAAATTCCACTAGCGAGTCGTTTCGCATCTTGATCTGTTTTCCTACGACATCGATCACTAAGTCATCTTCTAATTCTCTTTTGTGATCGATCTGTTCTTGCATCACTCCTGCTTTGATCATCCTTAAGACAGTAAGACGTTCTTTCTTGCCACCTTTTAAGGATGCCACCATATCAGTACTTAACTTTTCCATTAAACTCATATTTCTTCATCTCCATATCCAATATATCACGAAATAAGCTCCTTATTTGCGTTTTTTATAGTAAGTTCGCGTTGAACTTTCTTCGCATCTCGTCGTTAAGACATTTAACGACATCGGAAAAAAGCAGTTTAGGATACGCAAGTGATAAGGTGCACATTTCTGTAGTTTCGTAATACCACCACTTACAATAATGCGATCGTCGTAAACTCCACGCGCTAATTCTGGGAAGAGTTTCCGCCCAGGGCTTACAAGGCCACGATGGCCCTTCCAAAGTTCATCGAGAACAGGAGGAACACAACCGTTGTGCATATGTCCTGTGACGATATAATCGTATTTCTGTAAAGCATCCCTTACGAAAGGATCTAATAGATGAATTGGAGAATGAACAAGAGCAATATTCAAATGATGGTCATCTAGTGGAACAGAATGTTTTTGAATA
>CAZJUW010000071.1:0-5239 GCA_964549325.1 uncultured Muribaculaceae bacterium | reverse complement strand
TTGCTGGAACCACATAGTAAACCTTATATCCTTTAATATCATTACCATCATTTGTCTTAAAATCCAAAACTTGGAATGAATAAAGGACAACATCTTTTGTAAAAATAACTAAATCTTTTTCATTCATAAAAACCTCCAAATATTTAAAGAAAAGTTAATTGATAGCAATGTAATTATGTAAACTAATATAGTCTACATTGTATCAATTATAGGAAGTTCTATATAAATAAAAAACAAAATCAATATTCTCCAAATAAAGTAATACAACAAATGATATCAATCTACATACTACTCCCCTCTTTTTGGTAAAAAAAAAGCACCCACTTGACGTGAGTGCTTTCAATATTACCATTTTGTTCTTAATTTGTCACTAAACTTTTCGTGACTGAATTTCGGCAATCTTTTCTAGAACTTCTTTCGCATTTTCCTCGTTGATTTCTGTGTAACCAAGCTCTCTCAAAGCTTGTACTTTTGCCGTATTTAATTCCTGGGTACGCGAGAGCTTTTCCTCGTTCTTTAGCTCAATATCTTGTACGAATCGGCGATGCGATTCAGATAACTTTGCCCGTGATGCTCCGCCATTATTATATAGTGTAAAGGCTGAGAACATGATACTTTCGAAGATAAACTGTTGATCTTCGTGAAAGACAAATTCCATTGGATCTGTAAATCCTAATGACTTTGACATGTACGCAAGCATATACTTTAATTCTTTATTGCTCTCCATCGATTGTAAGTAATGGTAGAGGTAACGATAGGCATTGTAAGTGTCTTTCGTCTTGTCTTCGGAAAGTCTTTCTTTTAGAATGTTAATGATGTCCGAAAGAAGTTCTTGTTCCTTTTTATTAAAGCCTTTCAAGTCTGCGAGAACCTCGCGATTAGAAGAATCTTTCACACCTTCATTTAAGCGACCTTCAACAGCGATAATATATTCCCCATCGACTATAATGGAATCGAGGTCTTCTTCTCCTTTGATATCTAACAAACTAAGTAGTTTTACAGCTTTCTCTTTGGGCCAATCTTTTAAAGAAGGCGTTGCTAAATAGTTGTATAACATCTGTCTCGAAACTCCTAAGTATTTTGCTAATCTTACCTTAGAAATTCCCAGCTCATTCAGCATTTCTTTCAACTTGTCCATTTCTTTTACCCTCCTAAGATTATTTTAGTAAACTTGACGTCAATAGTCAAGAAATTTTACGTACTTGCTAAAAAAAGGAAAGTTAGGGTAAGAGGTACCATAATTTTTCTCCATTGCGATAAACGGTTTCGATTGTTCCTCCACCAAGACAAATCTCACCATCGTAGAGGACGCATGCTTGTCCGGGGGTTACTGCTTTACCATGCTGGTAATGAACGAGGATTTTATGATCTTCCAAGTACTCTAGTGTGACCTCTTGATCTTCCTGGCGATAGCGAAATTTGGCCGTACATTTGGTAGGCCGCAGGTCGCAATTAAAATTCACATCTTCCAAAAGACAACTGTCGGAATAGAGGTATTCACTATCCTCCCCAACTGATACGTAGAGAATGTTCTTTTTTAGATCTTTTCCAACCACAAAGAGACGATCTTCAGTACCACCGACATCGAGACCACGGCGTTGCCCAATGGTATAGTACATGAGTCCTGTATGTTTTCCTAATATCTCGTTCGTTTCAATTTGCACGATGTCCCCTTCCCTACTTGGAAGGTAGTTTTTTAAAAATTCGCGAAAGTTACGCTCGCCAATGAAACAGATTCCAGTGGAATCTTTCTTTTTGGCTGTAATGAGGTCATGCTCTTCTGCTAATTGACGAACATCAGGCTTCCACATACCACCAATTGGGAATAACACATTTTGAAGTTGTTCACGACTCAACTGTGAGAGAAAATACGTTTGATCTTTATTGGTATCGATGGCACGCTTTAAATAACCATCTTCGATTCTGGCGTAATGACCTGTTGCAATGAAATCGGCTCCTAGGCGTTTTGCTTCCTTTACGAAAGCGGCAAATTTGATGTATTTATTACATAGAATATCGGGGTTTGGTGTCCTCCCCTTCTTTAATTCTTCTAGAAAGTACGTGAAGACATCATCCCAATACTCTTTGACAAAATCGATACGGTGCAATGGAATGCCAAGCTTCTTACATACCTCTAAGGCATCATTATAATCTTCTTCTTGCGGGCAGATATTGTTTTGTAAGTTGGGATTACCTAAAAAATCATTATTGATCGTACTATCCCAATTTCGCATAAAAAGACCAATCACTTCATACCCTTGTTGTTTTAAGAGAAGAGCAGCGACAGAAGAATCTACTCCCCCGCTCATTCCGATGACTACTTTTTTCATTTTCAACACCCAACGTCATTCTACTATAAAAGTGTTCATTTGTAAAATGTGGCTGTGGACAAAATTCTTTTACAGAAAGAATTTCATGAGAAAAGGTGCTAGGAAGATTTCGAATAATGAGGATCCTAAAAAACCTAGAGAACTGAAGAGAAATATTTTACTATAGCGTTTCAGACTATGTTTGAAATTGATCTCACGTTTTAGAAAGAGATATTGAAATAGTTTCCAAGAAAAGTTTACGGAATAAAACGTCAAAACGACGGCAAAGGCCAGTAAAAGGAATTGGTGTGGAAAAGAATAGGTGATTGCCAAAGGAATTCCTTTCCAGTGATACTGAGCAATGATCGAGGTAATGGAAAAGCCTAGCGTAAAACTCTTCAAAGCGAATGCGAAGAGAACGAAAGGAATACCAATGATGGAAATTCCTAATAGCCAAATGAAAACACCATAAAGAAGATTAGAAGAAATGCTATTGATAAGTCCTCCTTGATAATCGATCTTTTCTTCCTTGATTGAGGTAAAGAAACTGGTAAGTGACGTTGCAACGGTATTTTTTTCTGTTTCTCCCAGGATCAAATAGTAGACTACGCCTAAGATCAGTGCTACGAGTGCTAAGATGAGTAGTGCAATATAGATTCTTTTTTGTTTTTTGTATGATGCTTTGTTCTTTTTCATGAGCATAGTCTCACCTCACTTAAGACTACGATGTTAGCAGTCTTTTCATGCGTGAAATGAGATTCTAAATTTCGCCTTTTCTCTTCCCAAACTACATCACGAATCGTCACTTCATCCGTGTCCTTCTTTTCTATCCTTGCATCAAGAAAGCCAGCATGAGTGCTAACATATTCTCATCTTTAACAAAATGATACATAAAATTTCCAAAAGAAAGCTAGAAAATGGTAATTTCCTTACGTATCAGGGATCTTATTTCATAAAAAAGACGCTATTTTGCGCCTTTATCACCATTATCTATGAACCAAAGTCTAAGAGATAATTTCATTTCACTACTTTCCGTCCGTGTGACAATCTTATATAAGCCAAAATGATATACCCTTACGTCTGTTTCTCCATCCTGATAACTTTCCTCACGAAGCAACATCTTTGGCTCCTTTCCATCGTAAATTAGCTTTAAATTCAGACTTCCAAAGAAAGCGTTGAAAATCACAAATATGATAAATAAAACAAGCAATACATTGATAATCATATGGGGAACGGAACGTTTGATCTTTACATCTTCCCATACTTCTTGGTCTTTTGTGATCTGTTGTTCTAATTCCTTCTTGGGTGCAACATCATCCCAGATCTCTTGTGTTTGGTCTAACTTTTCTTCTTTCTTCATCTACTATCACCTACGATAAGATCATAACACAGTTTTCAAAAAAACAAAAGAGACTTCTGGTCTCTTAATTTTCTCCTTCTTCTAACATTGAAGTGATGAATATACCGTACCCTTTTGCACTATCATTCACAATAACGTGCGTAACCGCGCCGATTAGCTTGTTATCTTGCACAATAGGGCTACCGCTCATTCCCTGAATCACTCCACCTGTCTCTTCCAAGAGCGTTTGGTCTGTAATCTCAAATAAGAGATTTTTGACATCGCTTTTTGGATCTATTTTCAAAATGTTGATTTCGTACTCGTTTACAGTGTCACCACTCGTAACAGTACGGATGCGTGCAGGTCCCGTTTTAATTTCACTAGGATCGATTACTTCGATTGTTTCCACATCAGGAAGATCTGCTTCATAAACGCCAAAAATTCCAGAGTCTGTATTTTCTTTGACACTTCCATAGACTTCATCAGGATAGAACTTTGCTTCCTTCTCGCCCGGATTACCATCGGTACTTTTCTTGACGCCGACGACTGTTGAATGAAAGATCTTGCCATCCTTCACTTCTAATTTTTCCATCGTCGTCTTCTCGATGATTTCATGTCCCAAAGCTCCGTAGATCTTCGTTTCGGGATCGATGTAAGTTAATGTCCCTACTCCATTGATCTGATCCTTAACGTAAAGACCAGTCTTATAGACATCATCTCCGTCTTTGATAAGTTTTAACGTGAGTTTTTTCTCAGCATTTCCTCGCTTGACGGTAAAAATGAGGTCTTCTCGTTCACCGCGAAAGCGATTCACCATTTCGTCAATATTTTCGACTGTTTCATCGTCAATCGCAGTAATTCTGTCACCGACTTCAAATCCAGCTTCCTTTCCAATATACTGGTTATCAACTTGATAGAAGCCAACGATGATGATCCCATCTGAATTTACCTGAATTCCGATATTCTGTCCACCAGGAATGACGTAATTCGAATAGGCTAGTACGTTTGCGGGAACAATAAGTAGAAGAAGAGAGAACAACGTAATTCGTAGTTTGTTTTTAAAATTCATAATACATCTCCTTTTAAATCCAGACTACAGTATTATTATGGCAAAGAGACAGGAATTTATAAAAGGCGAATTCTACCAAAAAACAACGATAAGAGATGCGAAGATCACTCGAAGTCAACATGTAATATCTTGGTAACCTTTTTACTTGCTTTTTTTACAGTTTAGACAAGGATGTAGACCATTTACAAGGTAGGAATCATCGATCTTTTTGCCAAAAAAAGAGTAACCTTCTTTCCTAAAATGTTACTCTTCCACCTGGAACGCTTCCAATGATCCATCTTCTTTTAAGATCTGGTTGACAGACTCTTCTGCCTTTTTTAATTTGTCGTTACAGATCTTGGCAATCTTCATGGCTTCATTAAATTTTTCGATGGCATCATCTAGTGGAACGTTACCACTTTCTAATTCACCAACAATCTTCTCTAGAGTTTCCAAGTTTTCTTCAAAATTAAATTCTTTCTTTTCCATTTTATTTTCCTCCTATGACACTGGCTGCGATATTTCCATCACTAAATTCAACTG